>CAJUPF010000017.1:0-30499 GCA_910588565.1 uncultured Lachnospiraceae bacterium | reverse complement strand
CAGTGATTAAGCCATTCTCATCGACAGAAGCGACAGAAGGCACAGATGAGTTCCAGGCCACAGACTTATCAGCGGATGTGATTGGTTCTACGGATGCAGTAAGCTGTGCAGTCTCACCTGCTTCAAGAGTAAGGTTTTCCTGATCCAGCGAGATTGTTTCCGGCTCCTTAGGCGTATAGTTTTTGAGAAAATCGCCCATAACATCAGCCATCCAGCGATATCCCGCTTCGTTTGGATGGATGTCATCTGCCATATAAGAGCGCAGAGTTTCCTCAGGAAGTTCATCCATATCTTTGTAATTATAAAAATCTATGACTTTTACCCCCCATTTATCGGCTACTTTATAAACAGCGTCTACCATTTTTTGATAGGCATCGTTGGAATAGCGCGGATTGGTGTAGAAAGAAAGCTCACAATGCAGTACGTTTGCGCAATAATAAGCGATATATTCCAATGCGCCATATATGGTGCTGCGGTTTAAATCACTTCCAGCATAGCTGCTGCTGAGTACACCAAGCGGTTTGCTTTGCGATGCATCATTTGTGGAAAGCTGGCAGATAAAATGATCGATTCTGGCATGTTCCGGAATGTCAGTTTTAAGCCGCTGTACATAGGTTTTCCATCCGCTGCCCCCATCATCCACAAGGGTTGTGCCAGAGATTGCCCGTTTGTGGCATATCCAGTTATTATCTTCTGCCATATAATCTGCAAAAGAAATGGCATTATTGGCCATACCAATTGTGACAGAGGAACCGAGAAAATAATAAACAGGCTTATCGGTAGTCTGTGTGATGTATGTAGTATATTTTCTGTTTTTGGAAAAATCTTCGGAGCCCTGCGTAACAGTTTTTATATCCTTGGAGTACGGCTCGTCATGTTTCTGGTAGAGTGTGTAGCTGTCTCTGATATCTCCCAGTGTGTGCAGCAGATTCCCATCTTTATCATAGAAAAAAGTTGCGATATGATGTTCATACTCATCCAGGATTTCTGTGTAGACGCTGCCTTTTTCGGCAACATACTGATAGCCTGTATGATTGGAATCATTCAGCAGCTGGTAACCGTCTGCGTAGGTGATGGAGCCTCCCTGTACATAAATCGGATTGGAAGCATTATTTCCACGGTACATTCCGCCGGAAACATTTCTGATTTCTTTTGCGTCATTGCGTATGCCGTACGCGCTTCCGCCGCCTAAGATAGATCCACAAAATTCACCGCCTGTAATGGTTTCAATTGTGCCTTCGTTCCGTATGCCAAGTGCATTGTTTCCATTGCGCTCCTGCTCAATAGTTCCGGTGATTTTGCCGCCGGAAATTTCCTGTATACTTCCGCTTGCTTCATTATGTATGCCATAGGCATATTTTATGCCAGTAGTTATGGCGGCAATTTCCCCTCCGCTTATGCTTTGAATCTGACCGCGATTGCGGATTCCGAATGCGATGCCGTTGTTATTCAGACATCCAAGAAAAGAGCCGCCTGAAATCTCCTTTATTACGCCGGCTGCTTCATTGGAAATTGCAAGCGCGTTTACATCATTTGATGCCGGATTTTGAATTTCACCAAGGAGAGAGGCGTTTAAATGTTCTGCTGTTCCGGTGTTATATAGTGCGATTGCCCATTTGTTTCCAGAAGTTGCCGCATGGATTTTGCCTTCGTCTATCCGGAGTGTTCCGGTGTTATTGATTCCCTGCGCAATGCCGTTTTCCTGTGTCCTGCATGAGATCGCGGCGCCTTTTACCGTCAGGGAACCGTTGTTTTTCACTGCGCAAAACAACAACTCCGAAGAAGAAGTTCCGTTGACTGTAACGCTACCCGTGCCGGCATTGTCTTCAATGGTAAGCGAGCCCTCGTTGGTAAGCGCGCATTCGTTTGAAGCGGTCAGCGTATGTCCGTTTAAATCAATGGTTACATGTTTGTTTGCGGCAACTGTAACGGATTCCGTATAATCCTCGGATAAGACAATGGTTGTGTTTTCTTCTGCGGCGTCGAGGATAGATTGCAGCGTTTCTGTTTCGGCTGCCGAAATAGAAATGCCTGGCAGCATTCCTGTAAGTAAGCAGGCAGACAATACGACAGATAAAAATCGTTTTTTCATAAGATAGCCTTCCTTTCATAGTGCGTTTTTGAATGTTGCATGAGCCTGATGAAAATGACGCTTTATGTAAACATTTACATCAAGTTCGCAAAATAGTATAAGAAAAAAGTGATGGTGTGTCTTTAGAATATATGGATAACTATTTATATAATTTTAATATTTTGCCGCTTGTTTGTGTTTGCTTTTTATCAGGGGATAAAAAGTATAAAAAGAAGATAAGAAATTGTAAATACAGCAAAATTCCAGTGTGTTAAAATAAACTTAAAATACTGGGTGGAACGTTTATCCAGAAGAATAAATTGCAGGAGAGAGGAAACGTTTTACTTACGGATTTTAAAAATTTTAAAGGAGGTAGCTATGAAAAAAAGGAGATTGGCAGCATTTTTTCTTGCTGCAGCAATGGTGCTGCAGGGGATAGCGGGCAGTGTGCCTGTATCTGCAGCAGAAGCTTTGGGTGAGGATTTACAGGCAGAAACGAATGCCGTTTTACCTGGAGTCAGTAAAGTGATTTATGAAAAGAATGATTTTTCCCAAACAAATGATTTACAGTATCTGGAAGGCAATGGCGGTAACGGGGGAAATCGTCAGCCAACGTATTCGGGAGATACCATGTCGTTTAACGGAGGTTCCGCGCATAAGGTAATCGTGACTGCAGACGCAGCGCAAAATCTGACGGATTTTGTATATGAGGCGGATTTGAGCGTAACAGCAAAGGGAGATGATAATTTTACCAGTCAGGCTGGGCTTCTGTTCCGTGTTACGGAAGCCAAACCAAATATGTCAGACGGATATAAAGGCTATTATTTTGGAATTGATCCTCAGGCGCAGCAGGTAATACTGGGAAAGGCAAATGATGGAAAGTGGACGGAAATTGCAACAAAGAAAATGAGCCTTGAGTTTGGTAAGTTTTATCATGCGACGGTTGCTGTTTCCGGTAATCTGATTACTGCGTATATCGACTATGACGGAGAGCATTACGCGAAGATTACAGCGATTGATAATGAATTTGCCAGCGGCGGCATCGGAACCAGGCATTGGATTTCCAGCGCAGCCTGGAAGAACCTGAAGGTAAGCGCATACAGCCCGGAAGCGATCTCGCCGGAAGACGCATATACAAATCCACTGCTGAATATGTGCGCAGATCCGGATGTTCTGTATCATAATGGAACGTACTTCCTCTATCCGACAAATGCCGGAGATGCAAATGACGATGAGGGAATTAAAGTATATACTTCTACGGATTTGGTACATTGGACGGAACAGGGATTTGCGTTTCAAAAAGGCGACGGATGGGGAACCGGCAACTTCTGGGCGCCGGATACGATAGAGCGTGACGGCGTTTTTTATATGTACTATACGGCAAATGAACAGATTTGCGTAGCGGAAAGCGACTCTCCCCTTGGCCCGTATAAACAGACCATAATGGAGCCGATGCATAGAGATGTAAAGGAAATTGACGCGCATGTATTTTATGACGAAGCTTCTGGCAAATATTATATGTACTTCGTGCGCTTTACAGATGGAAATGTGATTTATGGGGCAGAGCTGAATGATGATATGAAATCGATCAAAGAAGATACCATCACGGAGCTTTTAAAAGCAAACCAGGGCTGGGATCAGGATATGGCAAAAGTCAATGAAGGCCCGTTTATGCTGACCAAAGACGGTAAATATTATCTGACGTATTCCGGTTCTCATTTTCAGAGTATCCAGTATGGCGCTGCTTATGCAGTATCCGATTCTCCGCTTGGAAAATATGTGAAATATAACAATAACCCGATTATGAAATCCAATTCATTAGCGCATGGAACGGGCCATCATTGCGTGGCGGAATCACCGGACGGCAAAGAAATGTTTATGGTTTACCACAGCCACCATGATTTGAACAATACGGAGCCAAGGCAGCTGTGTATCGATCGGATGCAGTTTACAACAGACGCGGCGGGGAATACGGTTTTGGAAGTCAATGGGCCTACCGTATCTCCTCAAAAGCTTCCTTCCGGTTCCGTAGATGTGGATAATTTTATTGAATTTGACAAGGGGGATTTGGAAGCAGTCAGAGTAGAAGCGGGAGCAACCAAAGAGCAGTTAAAAACAGCGCTTCCGTCGGAAGTAACTGTGAAAGCAAGTAAGAGCAGTGATAAAAAGGCTTCTGTAGAATGGAATTTAGATACATATACTGCTGAAAACAGCCAGGATGTGATTATAATAACAGGAACGGCGACGCTTCCACAGGGGATTGCAAATCTGAAAAACAGCTCATTGGAAGTGGAGCAGAAGGTATTGTTTGCCGATCTTCCGGCAGTTCCTGAAATGGAGATAAAAGTTGGCGATACTGTGTTTGGTGAGTTTGATCCGGAAGTTTCCGAATATGAGATAAAAGTAGATGATATGAAAGATTTGCCGGAAGTAATGGTAGAAATCAGTGAAAACGATAAAAATAAATTTTCAGTATCTGTTACGCAGGCAACGGAACGAAGTAAACGGGCATATATTACGATTACGTCGCCGGTAGATTCCAGTTACAGAAAAGAGTATACGATTCGCTTCCGAGCGCCAATCGGATTGATGCAAAAGATTGAAGCAGAGGATGCTGTTTTCACAGGACTGGCAAAAGTAGTAGAGGCAGCGGGCGCGTCAGGCGGGAAAGTCATCGGTTGTATTGATAATGCAGAAAGTACCGTAACGTTTGAAGTGGAAGCGCCGGCGGACGGGACGTACCGGATGGAACTTGGCGTACGGGCGGGTACGGATACCTGGCCGAATCCATCCCACAGATATTGGGTAAATGGAAAGGAAGAAGAGGCCAGGATTGTTGAATACCGAAAAGCGGCGGCATGGTCGTTCCAATCCTATATGATTGAAGTCGATATGGTAAAAGGCGATAATACATTTACTATTTCACATGTAGACGGCGATCGTACATTTGCGGAATTAGATTATATTGTATTTTATACGGCAGTTCCTGAAATGGAAATTTCGATCGGAGAAGATACCTTAACAGGATTTGATGTAGATACGGCAAGCTATGATATCGATACAGACAGCCTGGAGAATCTGCCGGAAATCAGCGTAACCTTTGCGGAAAACGCCAAAGATTATTTTGAAGCTGCTGTGACGCAGGCGTCAAAAAAGCGGCCGGAAGCTTATATACGGGTAACGTCGCCGCTGGATAACGAATATGTAAAAGATTATATCATACGGTTTTACGGGCCGGATGCATTCTCAAATCCGCTGATTAATTATGGGGCAGATCCATATGTCACCTATCAGGATGGTTATTACTATTATATCCGGGTGAAAAATGATAAATCGCTCTGGGTTTCCAAGTCAGCAGAACTGGGACGGATTGGGCAGGTTGAGCCTAAGAAGGTATATGAGCCTGCTGATGGGGAACCAAACGCAGAGCTTTGGGCGCCGGAAATGCATTTTATAAATGGCAAGTGGTATATTTATTATACTGCAGGAGCGGGCAGCAGCCATAGAATGTATGCGCTCGAAAGTAACACAGAGGATGCGCAGGGCGCATATACATGGAAAGGAAAATTAGCGCCGGCAACTGATAAATGGGGAATTGATCAGACTGTTTTAGAACATGACGGACAACTGTATGCTGTCTGGTCAGGATGGCATTACGATCGGGATGTGGATCAGAGAATTTATATTGCCAGAATGGAGAATCCATGGACAATTACAGGAGAACGCACAGAACTTTCCATGCCTGAGTATGATTGGGAGTGCGTGGGGAATCCAATTGTCAATGAAGGCCCGCAGATTGCCAAAGCACCGGATGGTACGGTAAATATTGTTTATTCTGCAAGCGGCAGCTGGACGGACGATTATTGCCTGGGCAGCCTGACATTAAAAGCAGGCGCTGATCCGATGGAAGCAGATTCCTGGATCAAATCAGACAAACCGATTTTTACAAAAAATAAATCTACGACATTTTCTACCGGCCACGCATGTTTTACAAAATCACCGGATGGAAAAGAAGACTATATTGTATATCATGCAACTAGAGGTTCCGGCGAAGGATGGAATGGACGCGGCGTACGCGTGCAGAACGTTTACTGGAACGAGGACGGAACTTTGGATATTGGAACAGCGTTGGAGTATAACGGAAAAGTAAATATGCCCTCCGGGACAAAGCAGGCGGAATATATACGTTATGAAGCAGAAAAAGCGATTTTAGACGGAGAGTCTTATACCATGCAGAGTACGTATAATTCTTCCGGCAAGAGAAAAGTCGGCAATTTGTCAGCGGCAGATTCCGCAACCTTCCAGGTAACAGCGAATGAAGCGGGAGACTATAAGTTATACGTAGGAGCAGCCGCAGGCAAGGAAAATGCCGCTCTTTCCATTAAAGTAAATGACGAAGCAGCCGTAGAAAAAGAAATTCTCAATTTTAACGCTTCCGCAGCAGGCAGTATCTGCGTGGATAACTGGTTCGGATATGAGCTTAAGGTTACGTTGAAGAAGGGTGAGAATACGATTGTAGTCAGCGGAGTTGCGGGAAAAGAAAACGCAGATCTCGATTACATAGAATTATGCAAATGGGAAGACGCGGAAGCGCCAAATCCGGATGTGGAAGAACCGGAAGAACCAGAAGACGCAAAAGCTCCGGTCATCAGCAAAGAGCCGGAAGGCAAGAATTATGAGGCAGGAGATACGGCTGAGGCTCTGACGGTAACGGCAAAAGCAGAAGACGGCGGGAAATTAAGCTATCAGTGGTATCAGAATAGCAGCAACAGCACAGAGGGAGCCAAAGCGATTGAAGGAGCCACAAAAGCTTCTTACATCCCATCCACAGAAACAGTGGGTACGACGTATTATTACTGTGCAGTGACCAATACAAATATAGCTGCAACCGGAACGCAGACTGCGGTAACGAACAGCCGCATTGTATTCGTAACGGTACGGGAAAAAGGAACAAAGCCAGTTGACGCGGAAACTCCGGTCATTACGAAACAGCCGGTACAGGCAGCTTATAAGGTAAATCAGAAAGCAGAAGCTTTGCTGGTAACGGCAAGCGTAAAAGACGGCGGGACATTAAGCTATCAGTGGTACCGAAACAGCAGCAACAGTATAGAAGGGGCTGCAGCAGTAAAAGGCGCAACGGAAGCATCCTATGTTCCTTCTACAGAAACAGCAGGTATAGTATATTACTATTGTGCAGTAACCAATACAAGCGAGGTAGCAACCGGAATGCAGACTGCGGTAACGAACAGCCGCATTGTATCCGTGGCAGTAACGGAAGCCGGCGGCGATCCGGGAACCGATCCAGGGACAAAACCGGGAGAGACGCCAGTGAATGCAGTATCGCCAGCGATTACAAAACAGCCGGTACAGGCAGTTTATACATACAAACAGTCTGCACAGCCGCTGACAGTAACGGCAGAGGTAAGCGATGGCGGAACAGTAAGCTATCAGTGGTACCAGAACAGCAGCAGCAGTACAGCGGGAGCCGCAGCTATCCAAGGAGCGTCAGGAAGTTCCTATACACCGTCTACGGAAGCGATAGGCACCGTATATTATTACTGTGCAGTCACCAATACAAATGCAGCTGCAACCGGAGCAAAAACAGCAGCGGTCAATACAAAGGTTGTGCCAGTTACGGTAGATAAGGCGGAAAATCCAATTGTGGGAATATCCAGCTACAGTAAAGCGGTTGGAAGTAAACTGACTTTAAAACCAGCAGGCGCTGCAACGTATAAAACCTCCAATAAAAAAGTAGTAACCGTCACCAGCAAAGGAAACGTAACGTTTAAGGGCATTGGCAAAGCGACGGTTACGGTAAATGCTAAAGGCAACGCATATTATAAAGCAGCTGTGAAAAAGATCAGCTTTACAGTAACGCCAAAGACAGCCCAGATAAAATCTGCAAAATCATCAAAGTCCAAAACGTTATCCGTGAAATGGAAAAAGGATAAAACTGTTTCCGGGTATGAGGTTCAATATGCCGCCAATAAGAACTTTAAAGGAGCAAAGACAAAGAAGGTAAAGAAAAATAGTACAACGTCATTGACGATAAATAAGCTTAAGGGCGGTAAGCAGTACTACGTAAGAGTACGCAGCTACAAAAAAGTCAGCAAAAAGCAGATTTATAGCAGTTGGAGTAAGGTAAAACGAGTAAAAGTAAAGAAATAAAATATGGTTGGCCTTGTATCGGATTTTCGGTACAAGGCCAATGTTTAATTTCAGCATAAATTTATAAACAATGTTTAAATTATTGTAAATACCGGGTTGAAAAAGGGGCTTATACTGAAAAATGTGGAACACAAATTTTAGAAAAGGAGGTCAATATGGCAAAGACGGCAAAAGATCTCGGCCGGCTTTACAGGAAACAGGAAGAGATTAAGATTACAGTAAAGTAGAAAGAGAGGGCGCTATGAGCAATAGAAGAAATAGGCTGCTCAGCTTTGTGCTGGCAGTTGGAATGACAATTACCAGTGTAATACCATCTACTGTGCTGGCAGCGGCTGCAGACGATGGGATCAATTCAGAAAATAGTAAACCGGCTGCTTCCGAAGAAGATCCGGGCGGCGGAACGATGGCGGATTACCATGGGCTGGTGGCGGAGTATTATACCACGTCAGGCAGCGGTACAAATGTAACCCTTAGTTCATTAAAGTCAAAAGGTGTGGATTATAATATTGATTTTGCAGAGTTGGATGGAAAATTGATGGAAATGACCGGGCAGGATGATTATGCGGGAATCCGCTGGACAGGGCGTATCCAGGTACCGGAAACAGGCAGTTACAGGTTTTATGGATATTCCGATAATGGGCTTCGGGTCTGGGTGGATAATAAACAGCTGATCAATTACTGGGATGGAGACAGTTGGGATGTATTACAGACCAGCAGTGAAGTAACTTTGGAAGCGGGACAAGAGTATGAATTTAAGGCGGAATACTTCGACTATGTGGGAGGTTCCCACGCGGTGTTGTCCTGGACGAACAATCAGTCAATCGGAGAAAAGACCGTTATTCCGGCGTCTGCGTTTTATTTGCCAAAAACGTATGACGGAGTATACATAAGCGGGATTGACACTGCGGATGCAAATTTAGTAGAAGGAGAAGAGTTTGGAACGATCCGGGTTGGCGGACTGGGATTAGATCAGGCGGATTTTATTGAAGTGGTGAATACTTCCGGAACTTCCTTGTCGGCGTCAGAGCCGGTTTACGCAGAAATTAGTTCTGTTTCGCCAACGGCAGCAGAGATTACAATTCCGGCGCTTTCGATAGGAGCCTATAAATTAAAAGCCGTAATACAGGAGCAGAATCTGACTGTCGTCAGCAGAAATTCTTTTAGCGTAAAACCAAATGAGGAGGAGCTGGCAAAAGGAAATGCCAGGACAAACGAAATTCCAAGAAAAGACTGGAACCGGGAAGACTATGTGAACCTGAATGGCTGGTGGCAGTTTGAGTTTGATGAAACCGGAGCTGGTAAAGAGGAACGCTGGTATGATGCGGATCATGAATTGTCGGCTTTTATCAATGTTCCGTTTTGCTGGGAATCCAGCCTGGGAGGCATTGGAAATGAGGATTACAAAGGCGAGGCATGGTACAGACGGACTGTGACCATAGACAATTCATGGAACGGTAAAAAGATATTTCTGAAGTTTGGCGCGGTGGATTGGAAATGTAAACTTTATGTCAATGGGGAAGCAGTGAAAAACGGCGAGCATATCGGCGGCTACAGCGCGTTTGAAGTGGACGTAACCGATTATATGAATGTGGGAGAGAATGTGATCACACTCTGGGTAGAAGACAGAGGGAACTATGGTGATGACAGTTATCCGGCTCTGGTTGGGAAACAGGGAAGAAATGCACCTTGCGGATATATCCATACAAGCGGGATCTGGCAGACAGTCGGAATGGAAGCCAGAAGCACAACCTGGCTGGATCATGCAAGGGCAGCTGTGGATGTAGATAACAGCCAGGTAAATTATGCATTGGATATCACCAGCGACGCGGCGCAGACGCTTACCATAGAGTACAGGTTTGAGAGTACGTTATACGACGCAGAAAAAGATGAGACGAAAAAGACAGGTTCCACAATTTCAGGCAGCCAGCAGATTGCTGTAAAGACAGGCAGCCAGACAGTTTCGTTAGACTCTATTACGGTCGAAAATCCGAAGCTCTGGAATTATAATACGCCAAATCTGTATGAAGGCGCGTTGACGGTAAAGGATGAAAACGGCGCCGTACTGGATCAGGTCTCCACTTACTTTGGCATGAGGAAAGTGGAAGCAAAATATTACGATGAAAGCCTGGGTGTACAATATATTTACATTAATGATAAGCCTGTTTATATGTCGGGGCTTTTGGATCAGGGGTTCTGGGAAGAGGGCATTTATACGGCTCCGTCCGAAGAAGCCTTAAAATTTGATATCCAGGCAATGAAAAATAACGGATTTAATATGATCCGCAAGCATCTGAAGATAGAAGATCCCCTTCAGTATTACTGGTGCGATAAGCTGGGTATGCTGGTATGGCAGGATATGCCCCATGCGACGAATATGGTGCCGTCACAGAACCAGGAGAAAATGCTTGGACGCCAGTATTATGAAGAGTGTCTGGATTCAGTTCTGAGGCTTAACTATAACTATCCGTCTGTTGTAGCCGTGATGCTGTTCAATGAGACATGGGGACTTCAGGACGGCTACTGGAGTGACAGGGGCAGTATCAAAGCCTCGGACGGAATGGATACCTTTGAGTGGGTCACATATTTGTATCATAAAACAAAATCGGCTAATCCGAATATTCTGGTAGAAGATATGAGTGCATGTAATCAGGACCATATACAGCCGACCGATCTGAATACGTACCATATGTATCCGGCTTCTTATAGAGATACCGTAAATGCTGTAAATGATTTTGTCAATAATTCCAAACCAGGTTCCGGCAAGAACTTCAGACCTGGTTACCAGCAGGATGGGGATCCCTTGTTAAACAGCGAGTATGGCGGCGTTGGAGCTTACGCGGGAGATTATGATGTTTCCCACTGTTTTAAGTATATGACGGATATCCAGAGACGTTACATCAAACAAAGCGGTTTTGTTTATACAGAGCCGTACGATGTTGAGTATGAACGCAACGGAATTTTGACGTATGACAGAAAGGAGAAAATCTTTGGCTATGATGAAGTGGCCTATGGCGGCGATATGTCCATGAAAGATTTACTCCAGGAGATTTATATTGGCGTGGAAAGCGACCCGATTTTGAATGTGGCGGCGGGGCAGCTGATAAGTACAAACGTCCTGGCGCTTTGCTGGACGGATGAGATCCCAAAACAAACGTCTGTAAACTGGCGTTTTGACGGAACGGATATTTATGGAAACCATATCAGTACCGGATTGTCGGGCACGCTGGATATGGCGCTTGCAGCGTACCAAAGAACAGAAGCAAAACTTTCGTTTCAAGCTCCGGATCAGGCATGTGTAGGAACCTTAACTGTCTGGATTGAAGACGGCGGCGGAGAGAAAGTGGCGAAGAACTTTGTCAATATTTCAGTGACAGATGATACCAGTAAAAATGCGGATATGGTAGTGTCGAATAAAGACGGCTCCACAGCAATCAAAGCAAAAGTAAGCGGCAATATGGCGACGGAAAAAGCCAATGAAGCGCAGTCCTATACATATAAGCTGCCAAATAAATTTAACTTGGATGATTTGACAGGACTGCGTGTCCTGGCGGAGGTTTCTTCCTATAAAGGAGTGATTGGTACAGATAAGAACAAATCTTCTTATGCTTCTGAGTGCAGCCAGACAGCAGAGGGAAGGGAACGTCCTTCTGATTTGACCATATTTGTGAATGGCGTGGAACTGGATACTGTATTTCTGCCGGATAATCCAAGGGATGTCAGAGGAACGCTGACAATGAACGCGCCATATTGCGGTTCCGCCAGCGCGGGCGACTTTGGTTATCTTGTAAATTTAAATGTAACAGAGGAAAAACTGGCAGAAATTAAATCAGCGGTTGGAGAAGATAAACAGATTACAGTTACTTATGCAGTAAAAGAAGACGCTGCCAATCAGAACGGGCTGCGGATTTACAGCTCTACCTATGGACGGTATGCCGTAGATCCGACAATTATCCTGAATCCAAAAGAAATTGAATCGGAAGCTATCGTAACTGCAGACAAGAAAATAGTAACAGCATCGGATAATTACAGTGTGGAAGGCACATTAAGCGCTGGCGCGGATTATACGCTGAGAACGGACGCGGACGGCGGTTATACAGTAGCGTTCAATGCGGATGGCAGCAGAATTTCAGTTGTTAATAAAAAGACAAATGAGAAGCTTGCAGAAGCGGAACTGACAGCGGCAGAAGCCCATGAAGTAAAAGTAACACTGTTTGATGATCAGATTCGAGTTTATGCAGATCATGGCCCGGAACCGGTGATTAATATTTATGATTACAGCGGTTTTACAGGAGGGGTACAGGTTCATGCAGGCGGCGGCTCACCTGTCAAAAATCTGGTTATTTCACCGGAATCTTATATACCGGGGGCCGCTGAAATTGTCAGCGTTCCAACGACATCTGTAGAAGATGATTTTACAGATCCGGATTATGAAAACCGATATGAAATTTCAGGCGATGACTGGCGCGGAAGTATAAATAACGGAAAGTTGGCGATGTCGGCAGGCGCTGGCGGAAAAGCAATTATGAAAGATGTAACCCTGGCGGACGGCGTCGTTCAGATGGAAGTGACTGTGACAAACGCAAACGGCAGCAGGAATGGAAATGCAGGTTTTGTGTTCCGCGGCACAGATTTTATTCCGAATAACCCTGATGGAGCAAGAGGTTATTATGCAGGCATTGGCGACGGTTACGTCCAGGTTGGGCGGATGAATCATAACTGGACAGAGCTGGCAAAAGTAACGGTGCCAGGATTAAATCAGGGAACGACCCATATATTAAAGATTGCGGTATTTGGTTCCCGTATTCAGGTGTATATTGATGACGCCAAGACGCCTTGCGTCGATCTGACAGATTCTGCTTTTTCAGATGGCGGGGTAGCGATTCGTGGGTTCCAGGTAAGCGCGACTCTGGATGATGTGAAAGTAACAAATGCTCCGGATTACCAGACAGGATTTTCCAATGGCGCAGGCGAATGGAAATCAATTGGAAGCTGGAAAACATCAAACGGCGCTTATACTTCTGACAGCGCAGGTTCTTATGCACTGGTGAACAGCCAGAAGATAGAAGATCTCATTTATTCGGCAGATCTGACGCTTGCAGACAGGGAATCGGGCGGGGCATTGTTAGTACGCGCATCTCAGGGAGCAAATGGCCAAAACGGCTATGGACTGGCAGTGGACGCTAAAAGCAATCAGATAAAGCTGATAAAAATAGAAGACAATACGGTAACCGTCCTCAAAGAAGGTAAATGGCCGTTGAAATGGAAAGCTGGAAAAGCATACCGTTTTACTGTGGAAGTGAAAGGGCAGCTTATTAAAGCATATGCAGGGGATTACCAGGAAGCATTTTTAATTGCAGAAGACGATACGTTTGAAGCAGGGCGGATTGGAGTAACCAATCTGGCGGGAACGGTTTCTGTAGATAATATTAGAGTAAATCATCAGTTTATCGATGGCAGCCAGATGGTATTTGCGGACGAGGAAACTTTAAAAGCTTTGGATGACGCCAAAGCGGCCGCAGAGGCATTGGATGCGGCAGAGTATACGGAAGAATCATATGCAAAAGTGACAGAAGCGCTGGACGCATTGGAACAAGTGGATCTTACCGATCAGGCAGCGGTACAGGCAGCCGTGCAGGCATTACAGAATGCGATCGCAGCGTTAGAGAAGAAATCGCCGGAATTGCCGACGGAAGACGATAAGGCGCATGCAGCGGCAAAGAAAGCATTAGAGGATACACTGGCAGCGGCAAAGGCAGTCTATGATTTGGGACAGAAAAATTATACGGACGCAAGCTGGAACGCATTTAAAGATGCATATGAGAAGGCTGTCAAAGGAAAAGACTCTGAAAAAACAGACGAACTGAACGCATTGAAGGATGCGCTGGCAGCAGCGAAGGCGGGCTTGAAAGAAACAGACAAAGAACAGCCTGGACAAAACCCGCCTGGGCAAAATCCACCTGGACAAAATCCGCCTGTACAGGAACTAAAAGCCGGTCAGACTGTAGATATAAACGGCATCCGCTATAAAGTGACCAATGCGGCGAAGAAGACTGCGGCGGCAGAGAAGGGACTGAAGAAAAATGCAACGTCTGTTAACATTGCGGCGGCGGTAACGGTAAGCGGCGTATCCTGTAAGGTAACCAGTATCAGCGCAAACGCGTTCAAAAATTTTAAGAATGTCAAATCTGTGGCAATTGGCAAAAATGTAACAGGCATAGGGGCGGGCAGTTTCTATGGATGTGTGAAATTGGCGAAGGTAAGTATCAGCGGTAAAGTGACAGCCATCGGAAAGAGCAGTTTTTATAAATGCACAAGGCTGACCCAGGTAACAATCGGTTCGTCTGTAAAGACTATTGGCGACAGCAGTTTTTATGGCTGCACAAAGCTCTCCAAAGTGATTATTGGCAAAAATGTGACTGCGATTGGCAAGAATTGTTTTAACGGATGCAAGAAGCTGAAAACGGTAACCATTAAAGGAACGAAGATAAAAACCATTCAATCTGGGGCATTCAAAAAGACCAATGCCAAAATTAAGGTTAATCTTCCAAAAGCAATGAAGGCGAAGAAACGCAGCAGCGTCAAAAGACTGCTGAAAAAGGCCGGAATCAGCAGCAAAGCTTCCATTAAGTGAAAATCATTTTCGCAAAGAAATTACAAACATTAAATTTTTGTATATTCCAGCCGTTTTATTGTAAATACTTTGGAAGCTGCGCCAGATATAATAAGACCATAATAAAGAGGCGGCTACCGGAAAGGTAAACGCCAAAAAAGGAGGATATTTAAGATGAAAAGAAGGTTATTAAGTATGTTGTTATGTGTTTCAGTGGTAGCTTCCATGGCGGCTGGATGCGGTAAAACTAACGACGCTCCAGCAGATGCTCCGGCAGCAGACGATACGGCAGACAACGCAGCGGATGCAGATGATACAGCAGACGATGCGGCAGATAATGCGGAAGACGTCAGTGACGCGGCGGACGATACAGCAGACGACAGCGCGTCAGATTCATCAGACGGCGAAAAACTGGTTGTAGGATTTGCCCAGATTGGCCAGGAATCCGGTTGGCGCGACGGTGAGACAATGTCGATTCAGACATATGCGGAAGAGCATTCCGATACAATTGAGCTTCTCTATGCAGACGGCCAGCAGAAACAGGAGAACCAGATTAAGGCAATTAAGAGTTTCATTGAGCAGGGCGTAGATGTAATCGGAGTGGCGCCAGTCGTTGAGACAGGCTGGGATCAGGTATTCGCAGAGGCGCAGGACGCAGGCATCCCAATTATTCTGTTAGACAGAACGGCGGATGTAAGCGAGGATTTATATGCTACATTTATTGGTTCCGACTTCGTAGAAGAAGGCAAGAACGGCGCAATAGAGATGGCAAAACTTCTGGATAATTCAGGAAAAATTGTTGAGCTAGAGGGAACTGTTGGTTCTTCTGCGGCAGTTGACCGTAAGAAAGGATTTGATGACGAACTTGCGGCAAATTATCCGGATATCGAAATTCTAGAATCTCAGACAGGCGACTTTACCAGGGCTCTTGGAAAGGAGGTTATGGAATCTTTCTTAAAGACATACGACAATATTGACGGTGTATTCGCACACAATGACGATATGGCGTTGGGCGCAATTGAAGCAATTAAAGAAGCGGGCTTAAAGCCGGGCGAAGATATCAAGATCGTTTCCTGCGACGGTGTTAAGGGAATCTTTGAAGCTATGGCAGCAGGTGAAGCAAACTGTACCGTAGAGTGTAATCCTCTGTTAGGCCCCCAATTCTTTGAAGCGGCACAGACGCTGAAAGACGGCGGGACAGTAGAGAAATGGATTAAATCCAATGAAAGCGTCTATACGGCAGATCAGGCTGAAGCAGAGCTTCCGAATCGTGTATATTAAAAAGTAGAAAGTACAGACAAATAGGCTGCTGCATGTTCGTATGCAGCAGCTTTTTCTAAAAATAAAAAGGCAAGGAGGGTTTGACAATGGGTAATGATAACCAGCTGTTAAAAGCCAGAAATATTTCAAAATCCTTTGGTAAAGCAGTAATCGCACTTGACAATGTACAGTTTGACTTAGAACGCGGAGAAATCCATGCGCTGTTAGGTGAAAACGGCGCGGGTAAATCTACGTTGATCAAAGTGCTGACAGGAGTAGAAGAGAGAGACAGTGGAACGGTGTTTCTGAATGGAAAAGAAATTCATCCCAAGTCGACGCAGGATGCGCAAAAAGAAGGAATCGCAACCGTTTATCAGGAGGTAAATCTCTGTCCTAATCTTTCTGTAGCGGAAAATATATATATCGGTCGTGAGCCAAGGAATAAAGTAGGGAAAATCGACTGGAAAAAAATTAATGCGGACGCAAAGGAACTGTTGAAGAAATTTGACCTACATATTAATGTGACAAAGAATCTGGATAATTATTCCGTTGCAGTACAGCAGATGATTGCAATTGCAAGAGCCTGCGATATTGATGCAAAGGTGTTGATTCTGGATGAGCCGACCAGCAGTCTTTCTACGGTGGAAGTGGAAAAGCTGTTTGAAATTATGCGCAGGCTGCGCGGACAGGGTATGGGTATTTTGTTTGTCACCCATTTTCTGGATCAGGTATATGAAGTGACGGACAGGATTACGGTATTTCGTAACGGCGGATATGTGGGAACTTATCCGACTGCAGAGCTTCCAAGGGTAGAACTGGTCGGAAAGATGATTGGAAAAGATTATGCCAGCTTAAATGAGTCCGTAGTGGCGGGGCAGCTTGAAGATGAAAAAGCATCTGAAGGGGAAGAACTGATTGAGCTGTGCGGTGTCAGCAGCCCCGGTACAATCCAGAATTTTAACCTTAAAATCAGAAAAAAAGAAGTGCTTGGACTGTCAGGACTGTTAGGCTCCGGCCGTTCTGAAACGGCGCGGGTGCTTTTTGGCGTGGATTCTGTGGGAAGCGGCGAGATGAAACGAAAGAAAGAAACGGTACATTTTAAAAGCCCGCTGGACGCAATACGCAGCGGAATCGCGTTTTGCCCGGAGAACAGAAAGACAGAGGGGATTATCGGAGATTTGACAATCCGTGAAAATATTGTGCTTGCGCTGCAGTCAAAGCGTGGATTATTTCACAAAATTTCCAGAAAAGAAGCTGAAAAGCTTGCGGATGAATATATAGAAAAGCTGGAAATTAAAACGCCGAATGCGGATCAGCTGATCAAAAACTTAAGCGGCGGCAACCAGCAGAAAGTAATTCTTGCAAGATGGCTGGCTACCAATCCGGAATTTCTGATGCTGGATGAACCTACAAGGGGAATCGATATCGGAACGAAAGCAGAGCTGCAGAAGATTGTGATCGATTTGGCAAAACAGGGAATGGCAGTTTTGTTTATCTCTTCTGAGATTGATGAAATGCTGCGCTGCTGTAAGCGTATGGTAGTGCTTCGTGATATGCAGCAGGCAGGCGAGCTGAGAGGTAAGGAAATTTCTGAAGAAGCAGTGATGGAGATTATGGCAGGAGGTGAAAAATAATGAGAGAAAAGTTTGATCAATTATCACAGAAAAAGGCGTTCTGGCCGATCGTTATTTTTCTTATTATCCTGCTGTTTAACGGGATAGCTACGAAAGGGGCCTTTTTCAGCTTTTCCATTGTGGATGGGCATTTATATGGAAGAATTATTGATATTTTCCGAAATGGAAGCAAGTTAATGATATTGGCGGCGGGTATGACAATGGTACTGGCGACCGGGGGAACTGATATTTCTGTAGGTTCTGTTATGGCAATCAGCGGCGCCATTGCCTGCAGTATTGTCAAAGGGAATCTTCTGCCGGGCGCAAATGGGAACGTGGCTGCAGCGGTTATTATCTCTGTCCTTGCAGGGGTACTTTGCGGACTGTGGAACGGTTTTCTGGTAGCAAAGATTAAAATCCAGCCGATCGTAGCTACGATGATACTTCTGGTTGCCGGCCGTGGTATTGCCCAGCTGGTTACAAACGGAAAAATTATAACGGTAACATCAGATGCGTATTATTTTATCAACGGCGGATATGTACTGGGAATCACATTCCCGCTGTTTATTGTGATTTTCCTGGTAGGGTTTTTGATTTTCTTTGTAGAACGGACGTCTTTTGGAATATCGTTAGAGTCTGTGGGGTGCAACCCGGTAGCTTCTAAATTTGCGGGAATCCAGGTAGACAGAATGCTGCTTGTCATTTATACGATTTCCGGCGCGTTCGCGGCAGTTGCCGGACTGATTGAAAGTTCCGGAATCAAAGGGGCGGACTGTAACAATGCCGGATTAAATATCGAGCTTGACGCGATTTTGGCCGTTGCAATTGGCGGCACGAACCTGATGGGCGGACGTTTTTCAATTCCGGCAAGCGTTGTAGGCGCGCTGATTGTGCAGAGTATTACGACAACGGTACTGGCGCTTGGCGTTCCGGCGGCGTATATCCGTGTGTTAAAGGCGGCATTGATTATTATTATCTGCCTGTCACAGTCCAGAGCTTTTAAAGATGCGATTGCGAATCGAATCGAAAAGAAGAGAAAGGCGGTTGGTGAATAATGGAAAAAACAAAAAAGAAAATTCAAATCAATAACGTTTCCCTGCTGATTACAGTGATTCTGTTCGTACTGATGTTTGCGTTTGGGTCTGTGAAGTATGACAATTTCTTTTCCATCTCCACATTGTTAAATTTGTTTAACGACAATGCTTATCTGATGATTGCGGGAATTGGCGTTACGTTCGTGCTGATTACCGGGGGAATTGATATTTCGATTTCTTCTACGGTTGCGTTTACGGGTGTATTTTCCGCATTCCTTCTGCAGAAGGGAGCGCCGTCATTTGTTGTGATTGTGATCGTACTGCTAATTGGGATTGCGCTGGGAGCGACCCAGGGAGCGCTGATTCATTACTTTAAGCTGCAGCCATTTATTGTGACACTGGCAGGACAGTTTTTGATGCGCGGCCTCTGTGTGGTAGTCAGCGAGGCGTCGATTCCAATCAGCGACCCGTTTTTTAAATCTATGGCGCTTGGGAAAGTGGCGATTAAGCTGGGAGAAGAAAAAGCGCTCAATGGAAAGATCTACTATTATGTATTTATTCTGGCTGCGGTTCTTATCGTATCTGCTTATGTACTGAACCATACGAGGTTTGGAAGAAGTGTTTATGCGCTTGGAGGAAGCGAATCTTCTGCGGAGCTGATGGGGCTGAATGTGGCAAGAACTAAAATTTGCGCGTATGCGATCAGCAGTTTTTGCGCGGCATTGGGCGGTATTGTATTCAGTTTTTATACGCTGGCCGGATATGGGCTGCAGAATATGGGAATGGAACTGGACGCCCTTTCGTCTGCTGTTATCGGCGGCACATTGCTGACCGGAGGTGTAGGAACTGTAGTCGGGACTACGATAGGCGCGATGATCCAGGGAATTATCCAGACGATTGTTACATATCAGAATCTGAATACCTGGTGGACAAAAGTAACGATTGCGGCATTGCTTTGCTTCTTTATCGTAATACAGAGGATGATTGCTATTCGGGCTGAGAAGATGAAAGGGAAAGGGTAGGGGGTACTTTTTCTTGAGGTTGATTTGAGGGGGGCGCTTGGGCTGGGTATCTGTCTGCCTGCTGACCGTTTGAAGGCAGACAGATACCCGGCCCAAGCTGGCTGTTGAAATAATGGTAGGAATTAGGAGTGAGATGGTTGTAGAGGGTTGGCTTTTTGGGGTATACTGGTATTACTATAAAAAGATGGGGCGGACGTGATGGAATATCTGAGAAGAAGGGTTATGAATATTAAAATCCGCAGTAAAATGATTTATTCTTATATTTTGATTGCGATCATTCCTTTTTGTTTGGTGGGAAGTCTGGGCGTTTCAATTTCTACCAGGGAAATGGAGAAAAATGTGACGCAGTATACGACGCAGATGGTGGATCAGATTCTGCAGACGGTGGATATTTATATTAACAGTATTGAAAAGAAGGCGAATATGCTGATTCAGATGACGGAACCGCTGCATTTGAAGGAGATCAGGAATGCGGAGGACCCGCGATGGGAAGAATGCCAAAAGGCGTTGTGCGCGAATTTTCTGGCAGTGGCGGAGACGCATAAGGAGATTGCCGGGATTTTTTTTGCAATGGAGCAGGATCTGTATGTCAGTACCAGGATGTCCAGGACGTCAAGGGACTCTTTTTTAAAAGAAAACTGGTATCAGATGGCGGTAGAGCATCCGGATGAAATGCAGATTATCAGTAATGTTACTGGCAGAAATATTACGACGGATACGACGTATAGTATTGATGATGTTTTTTCCATTGTAAAGGCAGTGAAAGAACCTGATACGGGGGAATGCGTCGGGGTGCTGCTGTTTGATATTAAGCATGATATTATTTCTTCTGCGATTTCTGACGTGATTATTGGGGAAAATGGCTTTGTCTATGTGCAGGACAGTACCGGGCATATGGTTTATACGCCGACAAATGCTATTGTTTACCGGATTAATCCGGAATGGCTTACAGATGGGGAAAATACATTGACAGCTAAAATCCGCGGGCAGAAGTACCAGATCCATTATCAGCAGTCTGATTATACAGGTTGGAAAATTGTCAGCGTATCTTCATACCGGGAGATTATGAGTAATGTGAATATGATGTTTTTTGCATTTTTCATCTTATTGGTAGCGGTACTGCTGATCGTTCTGTTTGTAGCGGTAAAAATTTCAGAGACGATTACAAAGCCGATTGTGAAACTTCGCAATTTAATGAGGCAGACAGAGGAAGGAGAACTTACGGTACGTTTTGACAGCGCCTACCAGGATGAGATCAGTGATTTGGGTAGAAATTTCAACCATATGTTAGGGCGTATCCAGCAGCTTTTGGCACAGGTGTATGAAGAGCAGGAAAATAAACGGCAGGTTGAGCTGAAGGTGGTTCAGGAACAGTTTAAACCGCATTTTTTATATAATACGCTGGATACAATTGGATGGATGGCAAGGGAACACTCGGCGGACGATATTGTGCATCTGGTGGACGCCTTGACAAATGTGTTTCGTATCAGTCTGAGTAAAGGAAAAGATTATATTACGCTGCAGGAGGAGATACGCTATATTTCTAATTATCTGTATATTCAGAAAATAAGATATGGCCCAAAAGTGCTGTATGAGATTTCCATGGATGAAGCGTGTGAGAAGGAAGAGGTTCCAAAGCTGATTTTGCAGCCTCTGGTAGAAAATGCAATTTATCATGGAGTAAAAATGAAGCGTGGGGACGGGCATTTACATGTAACGGTTGCAAAAGAAGGGCAAGACAAGATCCGGCTGGAAGTACAGGATGACGGAAAAGGAATGAACCGCCAGAAAGCAGAGGAACTGGAGCAGTTGCTGAATGAGCCAAGCAGGCCGGATGAAAACAGAAGTTTTGGACTGTTTTATGTAAAAGAACGCCTTCGGATTCGTTATGGAGATCATTTTTATGTCAGAGTTCACAGTATAGAAAATGAAGGGACTGCGATTACAATATTGATACCAGCAGAGTATCCGCAATAAAGCATAGCGTTTGTGCAAGATAAGGAAATTGTAACATAAGAGGTGAAATAGAATGAGGAGAAACATCATACAGGCAGTTTGTGTAATGGGAGCCTTACTGTTGCTGTTTGCAGTCTGTATTTCTGCGTGTACGGGAAAACGATACCGTGTGGACTACAGGGATGAGGCAGAATACGTGATTGGCGTATCTCAGGCAAATATGCGGGAGGCGTGGAGGCTGGCTCTGATTCAGGAAATTGAAGAAGAAGCCGCGAAATACCAGAATATCCGTATTATTACAACGGATGCCACTGCGGATGTGGAGAAGCAGAAGCAGGATGTGGAGAAGCTGCTGCAGTTTGGAATTGATTTGTTGATTATTTCCCCTTGTGATACCAGTAAGCTGACTGAAAAAGTAGAGGAAGTTTATCAGGGAGGAACACCTGTTATTGTGATGGATCGCGGTGTGGAAGGATTTGAATACAGTCTTTTTATCGGCCCCGATAATGATATGATTGGGCGCCAGGCCGGAGAAACGGTTATGGAATTACTGAATGGAAAGGCGGGAACAGTACTGAAGCTTTGTGGAAATATTCATTCAATACAAAGTCAGGAGCGGATACAGGGATTTGACTCTATTGTTGAGAAGGAACCGCGAATTACGCTTCGTGCGCAGTATATGGATACGGAGTTAAAGGATACGGCATATGATGTAGTTACCGCAATGGATGGAACATTAGAGGAAATTGATGTGATTTTTGCCAGCAGTGATTATGTAGCCCAGGGCGCTTATGAGGCGCTCGAAGATATGGGAATGGAAAAAAGCATTAAAATCGTGGGAAGCGAGGGATTTACCGGCGAGGGGGAAAGCGTAGATATGGTTTTGCAGGGGAAAATTGCGGCTACAATTTCCTGCCCTACCGGGGGAAAAGAGGCGATCCAGTATGCAATGAATATTTTGAAACAGGAAAATGGCGTTCCCAAGCAGGTGATTTTGCGGAGCCACATTATTACAAAGGAAAACGCATCGGAATACCTGGCAGGCCAGGAAACAGAAATTGTGGATAATGGCCAGACGATAACCGTTGGATATTCTCAGGTAGGACAGGAGAGCCAGTGGAGGGCTGCGAATACCTATTCCATTCAGGAGGCGGCAAAGGAATTTAATATTCAATTGCTGTTTGATGATGCGAATCAGTCCCAGGAGAGACAGATTGCTGCAATCCGCAGATTTATACAGGAGCAGGTGGACGTCATTGTAGTTTCTCCCGTTATTGAGACAGGTTGGGACGAAGTGTTAAAAGAAGCGCGGGCGGCCGGGATTCCGGTTGTAATGTCGGACCGGAAAGTTACTACAAAAGAAAAGGATTTGACGACTATTTATATCGGGGCGGATTTTTTGGAAGAAGGACGCAGGGCAATGCGCTGGATTTGTGACAATATCGTTCCGGAAGGCAAAACGCTGAATATTCTGGAACTGAAAGGCAATAAAGGCGCTTCGCCAACAGAGGAGCGTGGAAAGGGATTTGCGGAGGTTTTAGAGGAATGTCCGGGGTATCAGATTGTATATTCGGAGTATGGAAATTTTACCTATGAAGAGGGAAGGGAAATTATCGATGTATATATTCAGGAGCACGCATGGGATATTGATATTATTTATTCCCACAATGACGATATGGCGCTGGGTGCAATAGAGGCATTGGAAGCGCATGGAATTTCTCCCGGAACAGATGTAAAAATCGTATCTGTAGACGCCACAAAAGATGCGTTCCGCGCTATGGTGGAAGGCAAGCTGAACTGTGCGGTAGAGTGTAATCCGCTGTTAGGCGCGCCGCTAATGAAGGCTATTCGTGATATGGTTGCGGGCAAGGAGATGCCGGTCCGGATTATCACGGAAGAAAAGGTGTATGATCAAAGCGTGGCGGAGGAGCTGATGAACCAGCGGATGTATTGAGATATGGCTGCGCTTTGGCATAACTGATAATTTATAGAAGCAGTTTAAAGGTACGCAGACGCTTACCCCGGCAGATTTTATATTTTGTAAATTCTGGATGGTACGAAACATGCTCTGGTCAGAAGTTCTGTTAGAAAAGGTTTTGGAATAGTAAAATCAAAAAATATAAACAAAAAATGCAAAAAGCAGGACTTTCCAAAAAGACAACTGTAAAATAGCCATAATTTTATAAAAGTAAGTCATATTTTTATAAATACTTTTTTCTCATTGTATTATAAGATATAAGAGTAGAAAATATTTAAAAATTATTTTCATTCCTCCCTTTTTCAGAAATACCCGCCAGACGCGAAAGATGGCGGGTATTTCTTTTTTGTTCTGCTGGTTCCACAACAGATCCATATATGAAAAAATATAAAAACCAGATAAATTATTATAAAGATTTATGCCAGGCTTCTTTCTACAATAGTAGTTGATACAGGCGAGGTCTTTTATGGCCTCAAAGATACTATCAGAAAGAGTAAGAAAGAGGTATTTTTATGAAGAAATGGAAACAAAGAGCGTATGCCTGGACATTATTTCTGGCAATGATAATTACCGTAATCAGTCCAGGTTTCACGGCAAAGGCTGAAGAGCCAGCAACAGAAAGCCATGGTTTAATGGGAGAATGGTACCGGGCAACAGAAGGCGAAGGTATTAATGGTTTTGTGTTTAAGGATGAAAAGTATCTGGGAAACACACTGGTTGACAGTTTTCAGGATATTAACTTTAAATCCATGATCTCAGAAATGCTCGGACATAATAATGACATGCAGTACGTACTGGCAAAATTTACAGGCAAAATTGAGATACCGGAAAATGCTGATTATACCTTTTATATGATAGGGGATGATGGATTCCGGCTGTATATTGATAACGAGCTGGTAATTGATTTCTGGGAGCAGGCGTGGGAACAGGAGAAGATAAGCGAACCGATATCCTTAACCGCCGGAACGCATGATATCCGTATCGATTATTTACAGGGACACGGCGGAGCCTGGTTAAGCCTGAAATGGTCAAGTGTGATTCCGGATACTTCGCCAGTCAGCGCTCCGATAGAAAAATCCCACGTACCGCCCAGCGCTTTTTATCAGACAAAAGAACATAGTTTTAACGCGGCAAAAAGAGCGCTGACGACAGAACTTGCAAAGGCGCAGTCTGCGCTTGTCTCTGTAGCAGGTTCAGAGACAGAAAAAGCGTTTTTAAAAGAGGCATATGAAAAGGTAGCTGCATTCAGCGAAAAAACATATGCGGAAGAAACGGCAGAGGCTGATATTCAGGCGATGAACCAGGCGGCAGAATCCCTGGCAGGCGCAAAAACGGCGTATATTGTGAGTACAGGCGTACAGGAAAAGAGCCAGCATACTTCGTTTTTTAATCCATTGTATCAGGGACAGGATCCGTTTGTTACCCAAAAGGACGGATTCTACTACCTGGTTTCTTCCAGTAATGATGACAGCGAGTGCAAAATTTATGTGTCGAAATCGCGGACTCTGACCGATCAGGGTGAAAAGAAGCTAGTTATGGATGTAGCTGGAAAGCAGAGGCGCGTATTTGCTCCGGAGCTGTTCTTCTTTGATGATGCGGAAGGCGGACACTGGTATATTTACTACTGTGCGGACTTATTGGATTACGAGCGTGACTATCCTAAAATGGCAGCCAAGTATCAGCTGAATTCCGATCAGCATCACATTGCATGCTGTCTTCGCTCCAAGACGCAGGACCCAATGGGAGAATGGGAAGACATAGGCCCGTTGTATTGTGGGGAAGAGGGTATTATTTACGGCGCGAACGATATTACAGCCGTAGAATATGATGGTTCCATATTTTTGATTTGGGGCACGCTTGGAACCGGCCAGCCGCAGGGGCCGGCAATTGTAGAAATGGATACCCCAAGTACCGTTACAAAGGACAGAGATATGCTGCCAATTGGCGGCGGCGAAGGCCCCAGAGCATTAAAGAATGAAAATGGAGAGCTGTTCGTTACGATGTCAGAAGGCGGATATTCTACAAACGGATATCGTTTGTCCATCCTGTGCTATACCGGAGATTCTAAAGCGGAGCTTTTAAATGAAAGCAAATGGTATGCGAAACGGGACGTATTTACATCTACCACGAATGTATCCGGCCCGGCAAGAGCTTCGTTTGTGAAGTCGGCAGACGGTACGGAAGACTGGATGGTTTATCATTCCAGAGTGTATAAAGAAGTAGACGATAACTGGTGGCGTCAGGTAAATATCAAAAAATTCGAGTGGGATAAAGATGGGATGCCAGTATTTGGCGCGCCTGCATCTACCAATAAAACATATGCTCTGCCTTCCGGAGATCCGGGCCAGGGGGATATGTATGAGGCTGAATATGCTGTTTTAGAAGGCGGTGTAAAAACAGAAGACAGTAACAGCAATTACTATGGCGACGGATATGTTTATGTACCGAATACGGCAGGCGCGGCTGTTAATTTTATTGTAAACGCGCAAGAAGCCGGCGATTATATTGTAGGCCTGCGTTATGCTTATGGCGTACAGAAAAGCGGCGAGACAACAAACCGACCGAATGTGATGCTTCCGACGAGAGCCGTTATGAATATTTCTGTAAATGGAGAAGTTACAGACAGCATTCAGATGGATAAGACGTCATTCACATGGAACGAATGGTTTACCGGCTCAAAACGTATGACACTGCGGGCCGGAGCAAATCTGATTACTTACAGTGTGGATAAAGGCTGTATCGGCGACGTTCGTCTGGATGCGCTTACGATGTACAAAGCAGATGTGCCATATACGGAAATTGTCAAAGAGGTAAAACCAGAGTCTATTTCATTGACAAATACCTACGCCATTCTCGAAGAAGGCGGACAGACACAGATTAACGCAACGGTAGCGCCCACAGAGGCTGTAAATAAAAAATTACATTACAGCAGTGATAATGATGCAGTGGCTAAAGTAGATGCGAACGGTCTCGTTTCCGCTGTGAGCCAGGGACATGCAATTATCCAGGTTACTGCAGACGGCAATCCATCCATTACAAAAGAATTTTACGTATATGTAACTAAGAAAACGGAACAGACAAAACCAGAACCAGAGAAAACTGTGATAAAGCCAGTGTATGTAGAGTTTGCGAAAAAAGAAATCCAGCTTACCGCAGGTGCAAAATCCAAAATTTCAGCCAAAATTTATCCTGCAAATGCAGAAAATAAAGCAGTTACATTTGTATCCTCTAATACAGCAGTGGCGACGGTAGATGCAAGCGGCAATATTACAGCCAAAGCTCCAGGCAGCGCGGTAATTACGGCGACGGCAGCCGGAGACACGGCGGTGAAGCAGATCTGTACGGTAACGGTAAATCCCAAAAAGGTTTCCTGGGGAAAAGTAACCAGAAAGAAATCAGGCGCAATTACTCTGAAATGGAAAAAACAGTCTGGCATTACCGGATATAAAATTTACCGTTCGGAAAAGAAAAAAGGAACCTATCAGTTAATCAAGACCGTAAAAGGGGCTTCTAAAGTATCTTATACAGATAAGAAAGCGAGTCGGAAAAAGACATATTACTATAAGATTTGTTCTTATAAAAAAGTCGGCGCAAAGACGTATACAGGCGCTTTATCAGCCGTAAAAACAGTAAAGAAAAAATAAAAGCTGAGTGCAGAATAGGGCTGTCGGAAGTGGAGTTTGCCTATTTCCCGGCAGCCCTATTTTTTATGGAACGATACCAGTAACAATGAGAAGGTGTAACGGCTGCGGCTGATATTATATTTTCTCTTGCAAAAAGCTCAGAGAACAGGTATGTTATAAAAAAGCCTAAAACAGAATGTTCAAAATGAGAAGGAGAAGACTATGATAAAACGATATCGTTTTGGGACACCGATTGAAACAGGAGCGGTAATGGAAAAAGGAGAAGAGCAGGACAGGCGGGAGTTATTTATCACACAGACAGAAGACGGATTTTGTTACCGGATGAGTGATGCCATGATTGTCTATGGCCTGGGAGAAAACACAAGGGGAATCAATAAGCGCGGCTGGAGCTATATCAGCTGCTGTACGGATGATCCCAGGCACAGTGAGGGGACGAGATCGCTGTATGGCGCACATAATTTTCTGCTGTTAAGTGACAGGGAATGCCATACCGGCCTGTTTATAGATACGCCGGGAAAAGTGACATTTGACGTCGGCTGCAGCCAGTATGATTTGCTGCAGATTAAGGTTGAGGACGCCTGTGATTTGTATGTGATTGTGGGAGATTCTGCGCCTTCTGTGGTGCAGCAGTTCCGCAGCCTGATTGGACGCAGCTATATTCCGCCAAGGTGGGCTTTTGGCTATGGGCAGAGCCGGTGGGGATACCAGTCATCAGAGGATATCCGGGAAGTTGTGCGCCGTCACAGAGAGCAGAAGCTTCCATTGGACAGCGTGTATCTGGATATTGATTATATGGAACGGTACAAGGATTTTACCATTAACCGCGAGACATTCCCTGATTTTGAAGCTCTTGCGGCGGAAATGAAAAAAGAGCATATCCATCTGGTTCCGATTATTGATGGCGGGGTAAAAGTGGAAGAGGGGTATGACGTTTACGAAGAAGGCGTACAGGAAGGCTATTTCTGTAAAGATGAAGACGGGAACGATTATATTGTTGGCGTATGGCCTGGAAAATGCTGCTTTCCGGATATGCTAAATGAGAAGGCCGGAAAATGGTTCGGAAGGAAATACGGCAGGCTGCTTGAAAAAGGAATTGACGGATTCTGGAATGATATGAATGAACCGGCAATTTTTTATTCGCAGCAGCGCTTAGAACAGGTATTTAACGAATTAGACGCATACAGGAATCAGAATCTGAGCATTGACAGCTTTTTTAAATTTCAGAACCTGGCGCCATCGTTGTCCAATAACGAAGAAGACTACAGGGCTTTTTACCACAATTACCGCGGACAGCGGATACGGCATGATAAAGTACATAATTTATTTGGCTTTTATATGACGCGTTTTGCTGCGGAGGCATTTGAAGAACTGGAGCCCCAAAAACGGATTCTGCTGTTTTCGCGGGCGTCTTATATTGGAATGCATCGGTATGCCGGTATCTGGCAGGGGGATAACCGTTCCTGGTGGTCTCATCTTCTGATGAATATTAAGATGATGCCGTCGCTGAATATGTGTGGATTTTTATATACAGGCGCGGATCTTGGCGGATTTGGTGAGGATGCTACGGAAGATCTGGTAATTCGGTGGCTGTCATTTGGAATTTTTACCCCGTTAATGCGGAACCATTCTGCAATTGGGACAAGGCGGCAGGAAGCGTATCAGTTTGCACGTACAGATTTGTTCCGGAATGTACTGCGTATCCGGTATCGGCTGCTGCCGTATCTGTACAGTGAATATATGAAAGCGGCTCTGAACAATACCATGATGTTTCAGCCGCTGGCATTTGTATATCCGGAAGATGCCAGAGCCTCCCGGATTGAGGATCAGCTGATGCTTGGGGAAAATATAATGATTGCGCCAGTATATGAGCAAAATGCGGAAGGCAGGGTGGTATACCTGCCGGAACGTATGAAAATGCTGCGGTTCCGGACGGATGGAAGTATCGAAGAAAGCATATGGGAAAACGGATTTTCCTATGTGGATATGCCGCTTGGCGAGGTCTGCATTTTTGTCCGGGACCACTATTTACTGCCGCTGGCGGAAGGCGGGGAATATGTAGAGGAAGTGGATTTTGAACATCTGAAACTGTATTCCTGCGGCGAAGAAGTGAAGCCTTATGAATACTATACGGACAATGGAGAGACAAAAGAGTATTTGCTGGAAAAGCATATCCGAATATTAACACACAATCATTGAGATATGGTGAACGGATGGAAGCATTTTCAACAATTTGGTACAAACAGACAGATGCAAAATGCGACCAGCTCAATGAAAAATTTCTCCCGGCTGACACAGTGGGAACGCTCTTTCCAGCACATCCATGATAGAAAAGGAGCTGCGCTGCAGCTCCTTTCCCGTTTACTAACAAAGTCTTAAAATTCCGGTTCAATTAAACCATAAGTATTGCCTTTTCTTTTGTAAACAACATTGATGGTTTCTGTTTCAGCATTGCAGAATACGAAGAAATCATGTCCCAATAACTCCATCTGTACACAGGCATCTTCCGGATACATTGGTTTCATATCAAACTTCTTGGTACGGATAATCTTGATTTCATCATCCATATCAGACTCTTTTTCAATAAAATCTTTCTTAAAGCTGGCGGCATTCTGATGCTTGCTGATGATTTTCTTCTTATATTTCTTAAGCTGCCGCTCAATGACTTCTTCAACCAGATCAATAGATACATACATATCGTTACTTACCTGCTCAGAACGGATGATGTTGCCCTTCACCGGTATGGTGACTTCGATCTTCTGCCTCTCTTTCTCAACGCTCAATGTAACATATACATCCGTATCGGGGGTAAAGTATTTTTCTAACTTTCCTAATTTACTTTCTACGGCGTTTTTCAGTCCATCGGTTAAGTCCATGTTTCTTCCAGTAATTGTAATACGCATAGTGTTTCGCCCCTTTCATGTTTTTGCCAAATGGCATAAAGGTATGCCAGTAGGTAAAATCTTAATTTTCACAAATTAATGCACCATAAGGACTAGTTTGTGCAATCTGTGTATGGGATAATTATAACATATTACCACATTATTTCAACAAATTTTCTGATTTTATAGAAGACTTCATGTAAAAGTTCGTTACTATTCACGGCGCCCTGCACCCCGCTGCAGGGCATCCGGCCAATAAAGCAG
>CAJUPF010000016.1 GCA_910588565.1 uncultured Lachnospiraceae bacterium | reverse complement strand
CTTAGCGCGTGGCGATTGCCCGCAATCGTCACACGCTTAGCACCGCTACGCTTTTTAAGAGCGGGAGCGAGTCAGCAAGCAGATACCTGACCGCCTGGAGCGTCCCCCTTGATCCCATAAGCTGCTACTGAAAAAAGACGCCAGAGCCTATCCTATGCCCTAACGTCTTTTGTATATCCTATATAGTATTCCTAACCATCCAAGCGCCCGCTACCCTTCCGGCGCTGGCTGCTGATCCTGCCCCTGCTGTTGATCCGGCGCCGCCTGCTGATCTGGCGCCTGCTGTTGATCCGGCGCCTGCTGCTGTCCCTGTGTCCACCCGGTTCCGCCAGAATTGGACTCGCCTGTCTGCACATAGCTTTTCGCCACCCTGGCCCGTTCTGTCCCCGGATATTTCTCAAGTACTTTCTGATAATAAATCACAGCCTGATCCATCTTATCGATCCTCCGATAAGACTGTGCCAGATAATACAAGGCATTGCCGCTCTGATAATCCTCGTCCTGCTCCACAACTTTCGCCAGTTTCTCAGCCGCCGTTTCGTAATCCGCCTGGGAATAGGCCTTATAACCTTCATCATACATCACAACCAGATATTTTTCATTGATCTTTCCATTGATATCATCATAAATCGCTTTAACCCCGGGGCTGAAATCTGTGGTATCCACCTTTGCGATTTCTTCTCCCGCCGCTTCAACCTCATCCGCCGTAAACGATGCATAAGCGCTTAAAAGCTGCTCATAAGAAGCAAACTTTGTCTCTGCTCCTGTTGCGGATTCCTCCGCTTCCTCCACCTGTTTTGTCAAATCCTCCACCTGATTCTCCAGAGAAGCAATCGTCTGCTCCTTGGTGGAAATCGTATCATTGGCGGATTTCAACGCCTCATTGGACTCGCTTTTCGACTGCTGTCTGATATTCGGCAGAAGCAAAAACATCGTAATCGCAATTCCCAGCGCAACCCCAATGACAATATTCAGAATCGTCTGCCATGCAGAATTATCCTTAAACTGCGTCGGCATAATCACGGTATCATTGCCGCTCTGATAGGAAATCACATCATCCTTCTTCTGCTTTTTCGACCCGGCTTCTTTGGCCTGCTGCTTGATCTCTCTTAAATATCTGCGGGTCGTCGCATTATTTTCGTCGATCTTTGCCGCATTGTGCAGCGCCTTTCCCGCCAGCTCGTATTTGCCCTCCTGCATATACAGCAGCGCCAGAAGCTGATGGCCTCTGACCAGATTGGGATTTAACGACAGCACCTTCTTTAACTGGATAATCGCCAGATCTCTGCTGTCCTGCCTGCAGTAAATCAAAGCCTGATTGTATTTCTTAATCGTCTGAGAAACGCTCTCCAGCCTGGCCGGATTGCTCTGTATCTCGCTTAAATAGCGCCCGGCTGCATTGCCCCGGCTCTGGTAATTCTTGCTGATCACCCATTCACTCAGGGCTGCTACTGTTTCGCCCATCTCAAAATATACCAGTCCCAGCAGATTCCGCGCCTCGATATTCATCTTGTTCAGCTGCAGGCTCTTCTTTAAGCTCTCAACCGCACCGGAAAGATCTCTGTTGTTTGCCTGCTCCAATCCTTCATTATACAGGCTGTTGGATGCCATGAGGATTTTTTTATAAATCTTAACATCTGCACCGCATTGCTTACAAGTACCGCTTGCCGCAAGCTCTGCTCCACAATTATAGCATTCCATAACTCACCGTCTTTCCTTTTCCTTCATCATCTCAATCAGTAAATCTGTCATATCCGTTAAATCCCGGTTATAAATCGCATCCTCTGCCTCTTCCACTTCCAGGCTCGGCTTATATTTCTTTAATTCTTCTTCAAAATCAATCATTCTCACATCTCCTATACCAGTTTTTGTAACAGTTCAGCCTTCCGGATTCACTGCTGCTTGCCATCAGAATGCAAGATCAAACCACTATATATAATGGAATCTGGCTTTCATGTTCTTTACCATTATAATATAGTGGTTTTAATATGCAAGTGAAAAAATATTAAGTTTTTATGATCTCGCCGCAATATGCTACACAGTTTTGCAACATCTTCTTTAAAATTACAGCATATGCTGTAACAGATCAGCCTTCCGGATTCACTGTTAAGGAGGCAAGCCTCTTTTGAACCTGTTCCATCATCTGCTCATATTTGGCCAGCTTGTCCTTTTCCTCCTGTACCTTCGACTCCGGCGCTTTGCTCAAGAACCGCTCATTTCCAAGCATTCCCCTGGAACGGGCAAGTTCCTTTTCCAGGCGCGCCCGTTCTTTTTCCAGGCGTTCCTTCTCTTTTTCCATATCCACAAGCTCTTCCAGCGGAATGTACACAACGGCATCCGGAATCACAATCGACACAGCGTCTTTTGCTATGCCCGCCTTATCCGGCTGTACCATTACCTCACTCGCGCCCATAAGCCCTGCATACATCGCTTTTTCCGCTTCAAAAACAGTACGGATCTCTACTTGCTCCGATACAATATAAACGGCTGCTTTTCTGGACGGCGGCACATCCATCTCAGAACGCCGGTTTCTGACACTCTTCACCAGCTCCTTGCACCGCTCTGTCATCGCTTCTTCTTTTGCAAAATTCAGTTCCTCACTGTATACCGGCCAGTCAGCAAGCATAATCGTATCTTCTGTCGGGTGAAGCGTACAGAAAATCTCTTCCGTAATAAACGGCATAAACGGATGCAGCATCTTAAGCGCTTTTGTCAGCACTTCTTTTAATGTCCAAAGCGCCGTATTTGCGGATACCGGATCAGCTTCGCGCTGATAAGTGCGGCGTTTTGTCATCTCGATATACCAGTCGCAGAATTCATCCCAGATAAAATCATATACCTTCTGCACCGCGATTCCCAGTTCAAATTTGTCCATATTTTCAGTCATTTCTTTTGAAAGCGTATTTGCTTTGGACAAAATCCATTTATCCTCTGTCAGAAAATCTTCCGCAGCCGGAACAGTAAGCTCCATGTCCCCGATATTCATCATAATAAACCGGGAAGCATTCCAGACTTTGTTGGCAAAATTACGGGAAGCTTCCACTCTCTCCCAGTAGAAACGCATATCATTTCCCGGTGCATTTCCGGTCACCAGAGTCAGACGCAGCGCATCAGCGCCATATTTCTCAATCACCTCCAGCGGATCAATTCCATTTCCCAGAGATTTACTCATCTTGCGCCCCTGGGAATCCCGTACCAGCCCATGGAACAGTACCGTATGGAACGGCGCCTTGCCCATCTGGGCATAACCGGAGAAAATCATACGGATCACCCAGAAGAAAATAATATCATATCCGGTCACCAGCACGTCATTCGGATAAAAATAGTCCAGATCCTCTGTTTTTTCGGGCCATCCCAGAGTGGAAAACGGCCACAGCGCAGAAGAAAACCAAGTATCCAGGGTATCTTCATCCTGGTTCATATGCGTACAGCCGCAGTTCGGGCATTGAGCCGGCGCGGCCTTTGCCACAACCATTTCTCCGCAGTCCGCGCAATAATACGCCGGGATTCTGTGTCCCCACCAGAGCTGTCTGGAAATACACCAGTCGCGGATATTGTCTGTCCAGTTAAAATATGTTTTCTCCATGCGTTTTGGCAGAAGCCTGATTTCTCCGTTTTTTACCCCTTCTACTGCCGGCTGGATCAGTCGATCCATTTTTACAAACCACTGCTGTTTTACCATTGGCTCAACTGTCGTACCGCAGCGGTCATGGGTTCCTACATTGTGGGAATGCGGCTCTACTTTTACTAAAAGCCCCTCCTCTTCCAGTTCCTTTACCAGGGCTTTTCGGCATTCGTAGCGATCCATGCCTGCAAACTTCCCGGCATTGGCGTTCATTACGGCATCGTCCCCAATTACGACTACTTCTTCGAGATTGTGCCGCTTTCCTACCTCAAAGTCATTGGGATCATGCGCCGGGGTAATCTTTACGCATCCGGTTCCAAATTCTTTGTCTACATAGGTATCCGCAATCACCGGAATCTCCCGATTGGCAAATGGAAGCTTTAACATCTTTCCAATAATATCCTGATAGCGTTCATCTTCCGGGTTTACCGCAACTGCCGTATCACCAAACATCGTCTCCGGCCTTGTCGTGGCAATTTCCACAAACCTGCCTTCTTCTCCCACAACCGGGTAATTAATATGCCAGAAAAAACCGTCCTGCTCTTCGTGCTCTACTTCCGCATCCGAAATCGAAGTCTGGCAGACCGGGCACCAGTTGACAATACGGGAACCCTTGTAAATATAACCTTCTTTATATAGTTTAATAAATACCTCCAGAACTGCATCGGAACATCCTTCGTCCATTGTAAACCGTTCCCGTTCCCAGTCTGCGGAAGAACCCATTTTCTTCAGCTGATTGATAATCCGTCCGCCGTACTCTTTTTTCCAGTCCCAGCACTTCTCTAAAAAACCATCCCTGCCCAATTCGTCTTTGTCAATCCCCCGCTCCTTTAAGGACTCAATTACCTTCACCTCGGTTGCAATCGCCGCATGATCGGTTCCTGGCTGCCATAATGCGTTATATCCCTGCATTCTTTTATAGCGGATCAAAATGTCCTGCATTGTATTGTCCAATGCGTGACCCATATGGAGCTGCCCTGTGATATTTGGCGGCGGCATCACAATGGTAAAAGGTGTCTTGCTTTTATCCGCTTTGGCATGAAAATAACCGTTTTTTTCCCATTTCTGATAAAGACGATCCTCTATTCCCTTTGGATCATAGGTTTTTGCTAATTCTTTGCTCATCGTAAATCTCCTTTATAATAAAATAATAATGGCTTCCGGATAACATAATAAAACCCTTGGAAGATAAATCTCCCAAGGGCGAATTTCTGCGCGGTACCACCTTGCTTATATCACACGTTCCGCGTCGTCTGCCATCGCCTGTACAGCAACTGTGAAGCTGCAGATCCATCTGCAGCAAACGCGCAGCCATGTAATACATCTCTCCATCTTTAACGGGATGATCCGTGAAAACCTACCCATGGCGGCGATACTGCCGCTTCATCTCCATTCAGCATACAGCCTCACCGTAACGCCACTTCAGCTTTCCAGTTCAAAAGCTACCTTCCACATACCGTACTTAAGCCGCTTTCCACCCGATGAGCCGCTCTCTCTGCAAATCGTATATGTGTACTCCTCTTTCTCATCACTTTTATTCTTCTTCCTCAAAATTCTTCTGCACTACTGCCGCCACTGCGCCGGATACTGCAGAAACGACTGCAATCACAGCCACAATTACAACAAATAAAACAATAATTGCCAGGAATATCAATAATCCAGTTTCTGTCATAGCCCCAACTTCCTTCCATAAACTATTTTACATGCTTTAGTATTATAACACATAGTTTCGGATTTTGGAATAGCTATCTTTGAATTCCTTTAGATTCCCTGGAATGTAAAGGAGAATTCCATCTTCCCGCTGATATCCAGCAGATATTCCGGATGCGGAAGCGCGCCCCAGCTGTCATCGCCGCCAATCCCCATCTGCTGCGCCGATACACGCACTACCGTATAATGCACCGGAGGCAATTCATATGGATGCCTTGCGTTTTCCAGCTCATGCGGCGTATAAGGCAGCGCGGAAAAGTTTATGCCATCTCCTGTAAAAAGAATGCCTCTTCCCTTCCGATCCGTCACTTTCGCATAGCGGACGCCGGTCTTATTGCCGCATTCCTGCGGAACCAGATATTCTGCCATATTGTCCATCACAAAGTTCCGGTAAATTCCAAGTTTCGCTCCTTCTTTCCGATCCTCATACGTCTCTTCGGGGCCGTTTCCATACCATTCTACCCTGTCATAGTCTGCGTTGAATTTAAACATCATACCAAATTCCGGCATATCTCCCAATTCTTTCACCGGATCATAACTCAGTTTTGTCTCAATCCTGCCATCTCCATATACCCGGTATTCTACCTGGCATTCTGCCGCCGGCGTCGTCTGCAGGCGGTAGTAATAGGTCAGTACGGCACAATCCTCTTCTTCCCGAAGCAGCGGATTCTCATATACCTTTCCTTCTATGCCGTCTATCTCTCTGCCTGCTTCTTTATAATTCTGATACATACTGGCAATCTTCCACTGCGCATATCTTCCCGGCATATTATTCCCGTAATCATTCTCCACTGGGGCGCGCCAGAAATTGGGACGTGGGATCTCTTCTATCAGTTCTTTGCCTGCGTAACGATAAGATACCAATCCTCCCACGAGATAAGAAAACAGTGCTTCAAACTCTGCTCCTCTAACGCCAATATTGTATTTCCCACGAATCAGCGTATATGGTTTTTCCACGTTCTTCTCTGCCCTGGCAATTTTCTTTACAACAGCCTGTCCAAACGCTACCTCATGTCCGGCTTTTGCCCAGAACAGATCCTGTTTCAGATGGAATGAAACCGTCACAGCATACTCCCCGTCACATTCTGGGAGTTCAAATGGCATTGGGAAACTCTTTTTGCTCTCCGGTTCTACAGAAACGGTGAGCTGCTTTTCTTTTATCATAATACCGTTGCGCAGCAGCTCCGCTTTGCAGGCAAAGGCGTCCGCATTGACAAACAGATTTTTATTCCATACTTCAAATGATTCTTCGCCTACTGTTATTTCCAAATTCTGATACGTATACTTTACTTCCTGCATTTTCGGCGATGGATTCCGTTCCCCGCCATATGCAATTCCATTGCCGGAAAAACTGTAATCGGTAGGACGCTCCCCAAAATCCCCGCCATATGCCAAAAACCACGCTCCATATCGATCTTTTTTATAAATAGACTGATCTACATAATCCCAGATAAAACCGCCCTGATAGCCGGAATTTTCCTGATCTGCCAGCTGTGTGTATTTGAACAAAGAGCCGCAGGAATTGCCCATGGCATGGGAATATTCACAGCATACAAACGGTTTGACATCCACAGCGCTGTTCAGATATTCTTCAATTTCCACTACTTTCGGATACATCCGGCTCTCCATATCGGAAGAATCGTTGTATCTGCGGTCATGGAACACACCCTCGTAATGCACCAGCCTGGTATCGTCTAACTGGCGGAACAATTCTGACATGGAATAAATGACTTCCCCGCCGTATGCTTCATTCCCACAGGACCAGATCAGAATCGAAGCATGATTTTTGTCCCTCTGGTAACAGGAATTGACACGGTCAAGCATCATACCTTTCCATTCTTCTTTATCATTTGGCACAATATAGGAACTATCTGCCATTTTCTTTATGTAGGCATCCCAGGTTCCGTGTGATTCCAGATTACACTCCGCCATCATATAAAGTCCGTATTTATCACATAAATCATAAATTCCGATATCACTGGGATAGTGGCAGGTGCGGATCGCATTGATATTGTTCTGTTTCATAATCACAATATCTTTCTCTAACTCCTCGTATGACACACAGCGTCCGGAAATGGAGCTGAAGTCATGACGGTTCGCACCTTTGAATACAATCCGCTTACCGTTTAACAGCATCCTGTTATTCTTCATCTCAAACTTGCGGAATCCCACAGCCTGTTCCATATATTCCACAAGCTCCCCGGCAGTATTGAAAGCTTCGATTTCCAGCTGATACAGATTGGGCTCCTCTGCGCTCCACAGTCTGGGCGACATCATTTCCTCTGCCACTGAAATTTCATTCTCTGCATCCGCTTCTTTTACAAAAACAACGTGTTCTCTGTCTTTTAACGTAAATCTCAGTTTTCCGTTTCCATTCAGCTTTGTTACAATTTCAAGGGTAGATTTGGAAAAATCATCCCCGGCAAATAAAGTTTTCACCCGAATATCTTCTACATGAAGTTCCGGAAGCGCATACAAAAATACACTACGGTAAATACCGGAAAACCGATAAAAATCCTGATCCTCACACCAGCTGGAAGATGTAAATTTAAACACCTGGACTGCCAGTTTATTCTCTCCCTCTTTCAGATACGGTGTTAAGTTAAAGTCAGAAGGCGTAAAGCTGTCCTCACTATAGCCTACATAACTTCCATTCAGCCAAAGCGCCATACCGCTTTCCACTCCCTGAAAAGAAATTCTGATTTCTTTTCCCTGCATTTGTTCCGGCACTTCAAAGTACTTGACATAGCTTGCAACGGGATTAAACCGCTCCGGAATTTCTCCCGGTTCAATCTCCTCTCTGCCATCCCAGGGATACTGTGTATTGACATACTGCGGCACATCATACCCTTCCATCTGAATATGTGCCGGAACACGGATATCCTCCCAGGAAGTGCAGTCATATTCTGCCGTTTCAAAACCTGGGACTGCCAAAGCATAATTTGATGCATACGAAAATTTCCACACGCCGTCCAAAGACATTTGAAGAGAGCTCTCTTTTGTAAAAACTTCTCCCTTATTGCCATACGCTACATGTGCGGAATGTGCCGGCAATACATGTTCTTTAAAAAAAGTCGGATCTTTCACCTTATTATAATCAAATCCTGTCATTTATAACCTCCACTGTAAAATTCTTGCTGCTTACTGACTAATCCAAACGTATCCAAACACGTTCCCGCAGGACATACTCTGAAACTCAAATTGTTCCGCAGGCATTGATATATTGTACTGTCTTCTTTGCAATTTGTCAACTAACATAAGTACAGCCTGCATCTGCTTAGCAGATACAGGCTGTACTTATTTATTTTATTATATCATTTTGTCTTAAATTATTTAACCGCACCGGTAACACCTTCTGCAAACTGTTTCTGCAGTATGAAGAAAACAACCATGGTGGGAACGGAACAGAATAATACGCCCATCATCAAAAGGCCATAATCTGTCGTGTATCCGCTTGCTAAGTTTGCAATCAACATCGGCATTGTCTGTGCCTGGCCCTTTGTCAAGACTACCTTCGGCCATAAATATGCATTCCATGCATTCATAAATGTGATTACGCCTGCAGCTGCATAAGTAGATTTCATAATCGGCATATACATCTGGAAGAAGATTTTAAATTCGCTTAATCCATCAATACGCGCCGCTTCCATAACGTCAACCGGGAAACTTCGCGAATTCTGCCGGAACATCATAATCAAAAATGGCGTTGAAATCGCCGGCAGCATAAAGCCCCATACTGTATTTAAAAGCCCTGCCTTTGAAATCATTTTAAACAACGGAATCATCGTTGCTACTGCCGGAACCATCATTGCAAGCAACAGGATGGAAAATAACATATCCTTTTTCTTATCATGATACAACTCAAAACCATATCCGCCAAGCGAACAGATTAATAATGCTACAAGCGTTTGAACAACTGCATACAGGAATGAATTTCCCATCGCTCCCCACAGGCTCTGGTTCTGATTTGTAAGGTTCTTAAAGTTTGTCAGAGCAGCAGTTCCAAATGTCAGTTTACCATTTGCAATATCCACCGTATTATTTGTTGCTGCTGATATCATCCAATAAAATGGGAATACTGAAATAAATGATACGATAATCAGGAAGATGTAGGTAGGAATCAATCTTCTCTGAATGTTTGATCTGTTCTTCTTCTTAGTCACGCTTATCACCCACTTTCATATTGATCAAGGACAGGATTGCTACCAGAATAAATACGAAAAATGCCATTGCAGATGCATATCCGAAATTTGCTACACCCTCGCCAAAGGAGTTGTTGTAAATATAGTGTGACATGGTAATCGTAGCGTTTGCAGGACCACCGTTTGTCAGGTTCACAGACTCATCAAACAACTGCAGCGTACCATTGATAGACATAATAAATGTCATAATAATGGTTGGACGCAGCAACGGAACTGTGATTGACCAGAATGTCTTCCATCCGTTTGCTCCGTCAATCTTAGCCGCTTCGTATACAGAATATTCAATATTCTGTAATCCCGCAAGGAAAAATACCATGTTGTATCCGGTCCATCTCCAAATCAAAGCAATGATGATAACTACTTTAGCAGAGCTTCCGTTACCAAGGAAATTAAAATTATTCTCCAAAATCCCAAGATTTACAAGAATTGTATTGATCAGACCCTGCGTTGCAAATAAAGATTTAAAAATCAAGGAATAGGAAACCAGAGATGTTGCACATGGCAGGAACACACATGTACGGAAAAATCCCTTGAATTTCAAATCCTTATTATTCAGTAACTGTGCCAGCAGTATAGCAATAATCAACATAACAGGCACCTGAATAATCAGATAGAAAAATGTATTCCCAACAGAACGCATAAATACTTTATCAGCAAACATACGCGTATAGTTATTAATGATCGGATTCGACCATGTCATACTTGCACTTGAACCTGTTTTAAGTGAAGTGAAAACCGCCTGAATAATCGGCCAGAAGCTCATAATTACAATCAGCAGTGTAGCCGGCGCTAAAAAGAGCCAACCCGCTCTCTGCTGTTTTGCAAGAATACTCTTACCGCTCTTTTTGTTATTCTCTCCCAAAGCTAATACCTCCTTTTTTCTAATAAACGGGGAATCGGAATAACCGATTCCCCGTTTCCGATAGTTTATTTTCTCGCTAAGGTTTATAAGCCCATTTCAAATCTCAACTGTTCTTCCGCTTCTTTTAATGCATCAGCAGTAGAGTATCCATTTTGGAGAATATTAATAATTGCGGTACCAATGTAGTTACGTGCGCTGTAATGGTAATTGTTCTGCTCAACGATCGGTACATTTGCACCCATTTCAACAATCTTAGAATAAATCGGCTGATCATTGAAGAAAGCAACGCCTTCATTGTAAACGTCTGATTTACCTGCTGAGATACATGTAGTTACAACACCACCGTTACGAAGCGCGTTGTCATATGTCTCTGTACTACCGCCAAATGTATATGCCAGGAAGTCTTTTGCTAACTCAGCATCTTTGCAGTTAGAAGTAAGGTAAAGGGAAGAACCGCCGTTAGAAGCATATCCTTCGCCGCCCTCAATTGTCGGGATAGATGTCAGTTCCCATTTTCCGCTGTTAGCTTCTACTTTTGAAATTGTCGGAAGAATCCAGTTCCCATTCATAACGCCTGCAACCATATCGCCAACGATTGCCTGATCACAGTAATCTGACCAGCTGTTTGCAAGGTATAATACGTTCTTCTGAGCCATCTCTACAAGAATATCAACGATTTTAACTAAAGTCTCATTCTCTGTGATGTATGGTTCGCCATCTTTAAACTGTGACTCGCCTTCTGCCTGAAGCATGATGTAAACCAAATCGTTACCATCAGCATTGATAGTCATTAAGTATTTGCCTGTTTCTGCGTATACTTTCTCACCGATTTCGATGAATTTTTCCCATGTGCATCCTGTTAAATCATCAATTGTATAGCCGCACTGCTCTAAGAGGTCAACTCTGTACGCGCAAACTGCGTTACCATTGTCAACCGGTACTCCGTAATGAACGCCGTCAATCGTCGAATAGTCCAATTTCTCTGCTGAGAAATCATTCCAGTCAATATCAATACCATCAATGGACTGCCATGCATCCGGATAATCAGCTACGTAATTCTGGATATAATGATCCTGGAATAATACGATATCCGGTAATGTACTGTAATCCCCTGAAGAACCTGCCAGTGTAATCGCCTGCTCTACACCCTTAGAATCTGGCTGCTCTACGATTTCAAGACTGAAATCCGGGTTTACATTTGCTTTGTAATCGTCTGCTGCCGCCTGAAGCGCAGGAATGTTGAAGCTTGTATCCCATGCATAAACAGTTAAAGATCCGCCGCCTGAAGAAGCGCTGTCATCTGATGCATCATCCGCTGTATCATCTGCTGCATCATCAGCCGTATCGTCTGCTGCGTCATCCGCTGTATCGTCTGCTGCGTCGTTTGCTGCATCGTCTGCCGCATTATCTGCTGCCGGTTCGTCAGAACCGCCGCCGCAGCCTGCAAACATAGTTGCTGTCATAGCGCCAACTAATAAAAGTGACAATAATTTTCTTTTCATTCTTTTTTCCTCCCAAAAAACTTTGTTGAGTATAAACCGGAAACTTAAATAGCATTTGGCCAAATGTATTATGTGCTCTTTCCGCTTACATGTGCATTATACCAATTTTCCCTTCTGATATGTTTTCATATTTAACCAAAAAAAGCGCATATTCAACCATCTTTAAATTTGAATATACTCTTTGCACAAAAAAAATGGCATTTTTTGTGCATATTACCATTTTTTCGTCGGTATTTACTATGTTCCCTGATGTTCTCTTTGGTGATTTTCAATACTTTTTTTATACTGATAGGGTGATGTACCGATATTTTTGCGAAAATTACGGTTAAACGTGGATATGGCTGTATAGCCCACTCTGGCCGCTATCTCTTCCATGGAACACCTGGTCTTTTTCATCAGATCACAGGCCTCCTGAACCCTGACCAGATTGATATATTCCAGCGGAGTCGTATCCATATATTCCGCAAACAAACGGCGGAAATGAGTTTCGCTTAGGTTACACGCTTCTGCCAGTACGCCCATTTTGATCGTTTCCATATAATTCTGCCGAATATATTCAAGCGCGTTGGAAATCTGAAACATCCCGGCGCTATGCTGGTAAATCGCCGGCTTGTCCACAGTTTCCGCATCTCCCCTGGCAATCGATATCAGCAGAGCAAGCAGCAGCCCCCGGACATATTCCCCGGAAAAGCTGCCTGCTTTGTTTTTATATTCCTCCATAATCATACGGAACAAATTGATAAGCTGCTCATTTTCATCCGCCATGTAATACTGGCCTTTTGTATTGATCCGTTCCGATATTTTTTTGGTATATATCGGATTGTTGGGATAAAATTCCAGCAGCAGATCGGGCAGGTTCATAAACAGATATTCCCAGCCGCTTTCGGTGCCTTCCCTGCTTTTGGTATAGTGAGGGAAATTCGGCGGAATTATGGTAATCATCCCCGTTTTGTATTCCACGTCTGTCTCGCCAAAAGCCATAATTCCCTCTCCTGACACACAATATCCTATCTCCAGGAGATTGTGAAAATGAAGTCTTCTGTAGGGCGCACTCGCTCCATATTCGCGAACCCATTCTGACCCATACAATGCCAGAAGACGTTCCCCGTGCGGAATCTCACAATAGCGAAACTCCATTTCCTGATTCCTTTTGCCGGGCATATCTTCCTCCTCTATGAAACATATACTCCCGGAATCCGCCCTGCACCTGCTTTTTCAGGCACAAAGAGATTCCGGGAGGTTACAAAAAACGCGTCAATAACTCTTCATCGCTTTGATCAGCCGCATCAGTTTGCTGGCATAATCCGGATCGGTTGCCCAGTTGCCGCCGCCAAGATCCTGTACATGAGGCGCCGTACCGCGCCGGTATGACAAATACTGGAATCTGGGATCCACACATGCCTGATTCAGGCTTTCCTTGGAAGCATACCCTTTCAGGTGCTGTACCTGCGCCCGGATTCCTGTTCTTACATCTTTGAATGTAGCTCCGGCAGCGCCGTCATCCGTAGCGCCTAATCCGGAGAAATTACACTGTGTCGCGCTTACCTGCCCATAAAACTGCAGGTATCCGGTTTCCAGGCACACCTGGGCAAAAATCACCTCTGCCCTTACGCCTTCCGCTTTACTTTCTTCTATAACAATTTCACAGAATTTGGCGATATTTTTTGCGCCTTTGTCTTTGTAAATATGGGATGGATACGGTTTGCCAGAGGCATTGTAAAGCGCAACCATCTGTTCCTTCGTCACCGTTGTTTTTCCCATAATCGCATAATCCGTAGAAGCGCCCTTGGCGTCAGACTTGCTGCCGCTTCCGGCGCTGATCACGCCTTTTTCTTCTGAATATGCCTGTACCTTATAGAAATAACTCTTGCCAGGAGAAATTTTTGAATCGATATAGGATAATGTCGCAGAGCTGCCCTGAGGTACAATCGCTATCTGTTTATATACGCCGTTTTTAGACGTCGAGCGATATATTTTGTACTTTGTAGCGCTGGTTACTTTGCCCCATTTAATTCTCATCTTGTCATCCGCAGTTGCTTTTACAGAAGAAATCTTTACTTTCTGCAATGCCCGGAACGCTACTGCCTCAGAGGAACCGCTGGTAATCCGTTCTCCATTGAAAACGCCTGCCGCCACTACTTTGTAGTAGTATCTTCTACCGCTTTTCACTGTTTTATCCAGGAACTTTCGGTTATTGCTTTTCAGCACGGCTATTTTTCTGTACTTGCCTTTTGCGGACGTGCTGCGGTAAAGCTCGTATGTCTGAGCGCCGCTCACCTTTTTCCAGGTAATCTGCATCCGGTCAGAGGCTACGGATGAAATAGAAGTAACCGCGCTCTTTGCAAGCGTCCTTCCTTTTACCGCAGAAGAAAATGAGCCGACGCCTTCGTGCTTCTGATTGGTGGGACGGACTTTATAATAATAGATTTTGCCTGGTACAATCTTCTTATCAATAAAGGTACAGGTATTTTTTCCATCTACCCTGCCGACTTCTGTATATCTGCCGCCTTTGCCTTCGCTGCGGTAAATCTGGTACCCTGTGCTGCCTGCTGATTCTGTCCAGAATATCTGCAATTTTGAAGATGAAGCTGCCTTTATCCTGCTGATGGATACTTTCCTGGGAGCCTTAGCTTTGACTTCCGCGCTTATTCCATCCATCTCTTTTCCTGTTTCCACGCTGATAGGAACGACTTTGTAATAATAGGTTGTTCCTGTGCGGACTGCCGTATCCTTATACGTCAGTCCAGATATCGTCTGTATCTTCTTCAAGCTGCTTTCTGAAGAGGCCCTGCGGTAAACCGCATAATCACTGGCGCCGTCTACTGCGTTCCACTTAATCTGAATCTTGCTGCTGGACACTGCATTCGCAGATACCTGCATACCCGCTGCATGTGCATGCTGCGGCATACAAAAGACTGCAGCCAGCACACATAACAACATAACATATTTCTTGACTAATCTCATTACCTTCCTCCTGTGGCATAATACAGGCTCCCGGATACTGCTATTTTTGTCCGTTTCCCAGAGCCTGTATTATATTTTTTATTTACTGTGCCGGTTACGGGGTCTGCGGAACCGGCTGAAGCATTCCGGATACTACATCAGAATAGCCTCCATAAACTGCTGAACCATTGTATGTATTCACAAGCACAACTTTGTAATAATAACGGACACCCGGCTCTGCAGCGACATCATCATAACTGTTTATGTTGTAATTATCAATTGTATGAATCAGGGAATAGGTTCCGTTTTGCTCTGTGCTGCGGTAAATCTGATACCCTGTGATGTCTTTTACCATATTCCAGGTAATCCGCAGCGAACCTGTTCCATTTTCGGATACGGAAGTAATCGCCGTCTGCTGTACGGGATGTCCCGATACCGCCGCGCCCATGCCGCTGGTTCCGGTTGCTTTATATCCCTTCATATGAACCTCAATTTTATAGTAATATTCCCCGGTCATATTCAGGTTTTTATCTGTATAGCTGACATCTGTGCCTTTTGCGCTGCTGATTTTTGTATAAGCGCCGTCTGCCGCTTCCGAACGGTAAATATCATATGTTTCCGCTCCGCTGACCGGATTCCAGAAAATCTGAAGGCTCGTTCCTGTAACTCCCTCTACTGCCGTAATAACTGCCTTTGTTCCAGTCCAGGCATTACGAATTGTGGAATAAGAGCCATAGCCGTATTTGCCTTTTACTTTCTTCCGGGTACGGATCTTATAATAATATCTGGTTCCCGCTTTCAGTTTGGTCACTTGATAAGAAGTCTTGTTCGCGGAAGTAATCGTTTTGATCTTCTTGTACTTGCCGTCTTTGGATGTACTCTGGTAGATCACATATCCGTCCACACCGCTTACTTTTTTCCAGCTAATGGTCTGTTTTGTAGTAGAATTGCTGACAATCTTTGTGATCGCTGTTTTCTTAATTGTCTTGCCGGAGGCAGCGGTTCCATATCCGCTGTAACCTTTGGTCTTCTGATTGTGGTTGTATGCCTGGACTTTATAATAATACGTGACATTTGTCTTAACACTGGTATCATCGTAGTAAGTTTTCTCTCCGCCTTTTACTGTTCCGACTTTTTTGTAAGCGCCGTTTGCAGAAGAAGCCCGTTTGATAATGTAGCCAGAAGCTTTGCTGTCCGCCTTCCAGGAAACCCTGAGGGTATCGCTGGCCTGTGATTTTACAGCTACCGCGGACGGAACTTTTGCTGTTCTGGCGGGGAGCGCTTCACTGTATTCGCTATATACCGTAATGCCATTATCCACGCTTACGGAGCGGACTTTGTAATAATATAATTTTCCTGCCGTTACTTTATCCACATATTTAATCTTGTCACTTCCAATTACGGTTGCAATCTTGGTATACGTGCCCGCTTTTTTGGCTGCACGGTAAAGTTCATATGTAGATGCATTGTTTACAGCTGACCAGGAAAGTTCAAGCTGTTTGCTGTTTTTGGATTTAATACTGGAAATTGCCAGAACTTCCATCGTTGTCCCGGACTGTACGGGGCTGTATTTGCTGTATTTCGTTTTCGAGCCGGATTTGGTATATGTGCGTATCCGGTAATAATAGGTTGTGCCCGGCTCCAATCCTGTGTCCTTCCAGGTTGTTGTAGAAGCGGATGTAATTTTAGCCACTTCTTCAAATCCGGCACTCTGGGATCTGCTTCGTTCAATCCGGTAGCCTGTTACGCCGGATACCGGGGTCCAGCTCAAATTCATCGTCGTAGTGCCGGAGGTTGCGATACTGTTAAATCCAAGTCCTTTGCTCAGCCCAAAGTATTCTGCGATTCCCGCTGCATCTGCAATTCCAAGCTGTTTTAATTTTTCATCACTGCTCAGATATTTACTGGCGTCCGAGGCATTGGAAATAAACGCATGTTCTACAATCAGCCCAGGAATGCCATTCTCTTTACAGCGCTTAATCACACCGTAATAATCCGCCAGGCTTCCATCCGGATATCTCGTGCCGTTTTCTGAATTGCGGATATGGATACCGCCGCTTGCAAGGCCAAGTTCTGTCAGTTTCGATTCAATCAGCGTTGCCAACGCGCTTCCAACAGAACCGCATGACGCATTGTAATTGGAATTCGGATAATAGACATTGGCCCCGTTCGGCGCTGAACTGTTGTTGGAATTGTTATGCAGGCTGACAAATACATCGGCGTGTTTGTCAATTGCCACCTGGGCACGCTGTGCCAAAGACAGATACGTGTCTGTCGTTCTGGTCATATATACAATAACGCCTGCATATTCCTGCAGCTCTGCCTGGCAGTACTGTGCGATTTTCAGGTTGACGGTTTTCTCTACGATTCCATTGGCACAGGCTCCCGGATCTGATCCGCCATGCCCTGCATCCAATACGACGATAATACTTCTCATACCTGTTGCATCCACGCCCGCGCCTTTCATCAGGCCCTGTGGATTCGAGGCGATATCAGCCGCCGGCTCACAGCCCGCGTTCTCAAGCGCTTCCTCAAGCGTCTCACCGGAAGCCGGCCTGCCTTCTTCATCCAAAGCCACAACGCTCATTTCTGTTTCAGCTGCCAGCGCTTCTACTTCTTCATCTGACAAAAACACATCGTCCGGCTGGCTCTCTGCCGTCTGATTGACGCCAAATGCCGCATCGATTCCCATTTCCGCAAACGCAGTTGTAATTTCCGTTCCTTCCACTGTATATGTAATCGTTTCTAACTGATAAGCTCCATTCCAGCTCTCATCTTTATATTCCATCTGAAACAGGACAAAGTCATCCAAAAGCTCCGCCGCTTCTGTTTCATACACGTCACCGGTCGCCTGGTTCCGCCAGGTTAAAACCGCGGATTCCACACTGCTGCTGCCATCGCCGATACCCAGCATAATCTTCTGGATTCCAGGCGTCGTCACCACAGGCTCCTGCACATAAAGATAATTTACAAGTGCTTCCGGCAGGCTGCTGTCTGCTGTCTCTGCAGTTTCTGTTGCTTCTGTCTCATTTTCATCTGTCCATCCTGCCTCTTCTGCATCTTCTGCCTCTGCTGCATCTGTATCTTCTGAAAAACTCTGTTCTGCAGCGCCCGTTCCATCTTCTGCGATTACAGACGTCGCGAACACACTGCTGCAGCCGGATGTAATCAGGATAAAACAAATAAGCGCCCACGCTGTTACTCTTTTTGCCATTCTCATACTAACATTCCTCTCATAAAACCTTATTTGCGGATAACTGTACCCGTAATGCCCGCCATTGCTTCTTTTGACTTATCCAGCCTTGTGATTAAGACCGTCTTTACTGCTGAATCCCCGATAAAATCGACTGCTGCCTGTATCTTAGGCAGAATCGTCCCTTTTTCAAACTGTCCCTCTTCCATATAAGCGCGCGCTTCTGCTGTTGTCATGCTGTCAAGAGGCGTCTCTTCCGCTGTGTTATAGTTCAGGCATACTTTGTCTTCCCCTGTCAGAATAACAAACATATCCGCATCGAGAAGCTCCGCCATTTTCCCTGCCGCAAGATCTTTTTCAATCACCGCGCTCGCGCCCTTGAGCTTGTTGGCCTGCATCAGAACCGGAATTCCGCCTCCGCCGCATGCAATGACAACCTGGTCGCTGTCACTCAATGCCCGTATTGCGTCAATTTCCACAATATCCATCGGCTTCGGCGCTGCAACCACTCTGCGGTAACCCTGCTCCTGTTCCACTACATGGTTCCCTTTTTTCTCCTCTGCCTCTGCTTCTTCTTTGGTAAGAATACGTCCTATCTCCTTACCAGGATGATAAAACGCTTCATCGTAAGGATCGACGCACACCTGCGTCAGTATGGTAGAAACGGTCTTATAAATCCCACGGTTCAGCAGCTCCGTACGAATCTCATTCTGCAAATCGTATCCGATATATCCCTGGCTCATCGCAGAACATACTGACATCGGCGTAGCTGTGTATTCCGGATACAGCCTGCAAAATTCTGACATAGCCGTATGGATCATCCCTACCTGCGGTCCGTTGCTATGGGAAATCACCACCTGGTAATCTGCCTCAATTAAATCAGCCACAGCTTTTGCTGTTTTTTTCGCTGCAACTTTCTGATCCGGCAATGTTGTTCCCAACGCTTCGTGCCCTAATGCAATTACAATTTTCTTCTTCCTCATAAATTGTTCCTCCTCATTCCTGCTGAACGGCCGGATAAGTATGCAACAGTTCCGACTTCTTCCCTGTTACATAAATTTCGATAATCAGATAAATTGTACCACAATCAAAACACTTCGACAATACTGCAATCTTCTAAATTATTTCTTAAGAAGCCGCGTCGTTACTGTTCACGGGTCAGGAACGCGCATTTACTGCGCGTTCCGTGAGAACACCCCCCTTCGGGGATACCTCGATGCCATTCGGCAGTAATAAGGAAATGATACAAGTTCGGGGCGATTTTTGCGAAGCAAAACTTTAAATATCGCCCCGAAACGTTACTGTGAGCGGCTTCCAGGCCGTGAACAGTAACGCCGCGTCGCATTACATATTCCTTCGTCCTTTCAACAGCCAGAATCCAAAAAGCAGCGTCAAAATCCAGACAAATATCTCTCCAGCCGATCCATCCGAAGTCTCCGGACTTCTCACCCGCCTTAACTCTCCGGCTCCGTTTGCTTCGATAACGCCTGTCTCCCTCTTATCCGCACCGTTCTCCGGATTTCCACTGTCAATTTTCCCTTTCAGCTCTTCTTCCTCCTCTGTTTCAAACTCCTGTTCTGTTTCCGGTTCTGCCTTATCCTCTTTTACCAAAACCTGACAGACAGCAAAAACATTCTCATCTGATCTAAGATATGCCCGTACCTCCGCCGTCCCTTCTTCCACTGCTTCCACTACCCCGGCATCGTCTACCAAAACTGCCTGTCCGGCCACGCTCCATAAAATGTCTTCCGAAAAAGCTTCTGCCGGAATTAAATCAGCTGACAAAGCCACACTCTCTCCAACACGCAGTTCCAGATAAGAATCACTTAATGCAATCCCGGCCGCCTTCTGCCTTACCGTTACGTTGCAGCTTACAGAAACTCCAGTCCCATGCAGAGGCCTTGCGGTAACAACTGCCGTCCCTGCTCCTGCCGGCGTTAAAACTCCGCCGGAATCTACTTTTACTACCGAAGCATCTGAAGTTTCCCACTGCAGGGACTGTTCTGCAGCAGCCGGATAGACCGCTGCCTGCAGGGTATAAACCTCATCTGTCCAAAGCGTTACATAATACTCGCCATTTAAATCCTGCTGCACATCATACAGCACAACCCGCTCCGGCATAACAAAATCCCCGGCCGAAGTAAATGCCTTAATCCTGGCTGTCATGCCATGCGCCGCCAGATCCTCCCATTGTCCATCCAGCAGCCGAAAGCTCTGTCCTTTTTCCACTTCATTTCTAAAAGAAACCCAGTTTCCATTCTGATAGCTCTTGTCCACAAAAAAATTAACCGGTTCACCGCTCTCTTTTTCCAGCGTAATCACAACAGAAAATGTCTCCCCCGCTTCAAGCGTAACCGGAATGTCCAACGGTACCGTATAATACCCGGCATAACTGGTGCTTCCTGTCACCGGAACCAAGAGCTCCGGCGTTCCGGATGTGGGATTGGCAGCATCCGCCGGATTCCTGTATATCTGTATCGAATACGACACTGCCGTATCAAACAGCGCAAAGGACACTGCCTGCAGCAGCTCTGTACGTAAACCGCTCTTTTCCTTAACCGTAAAAACATTGGCGATGGATGATTTGCTGTCAATCCGGGTCAGCGGGCTTTTGGAATTGGTCGCATTAAAGGCTCCGGCGGAGCCGTCATACTGGTAATTATAATCATAATTGTCTCCCGGTTCAAAATCAAATACATAAGCCCTCGCCCGGTTGGCGCTCGTATTCTGTGAATTCACCGCGCTGTCTTCATACGAAAGGTAAAAATACCCTCCATCGCCCCATCCTGTGCCATAACTGTTTTTCACAATCCATGCCCCATCCTGTCCGGGACGGCAGGACTGGTGGAACTTTTCTTTGGAAAATGTATCATCCCAGCCTACAATTGCGGCAGAATGGTTGTTCGCCTGCGTCGAATCCAACGGGAAATAATAAGCATAACTGTCGCTGTTGTAATAGCGGTAGCTCCAGTAAAAATTAATCGCTACCGCGCCATATTTCCGGATCATCTGTTTGATCACATTTACTGCATCCACATCTTTAAAATTAATCCAGTAAGCATTCTGCAGATGCGCCGCGTCCGCATAGGCCAGTTCATCCGGATAAACCGTTTCCGGCCCAAGCCCTTCAAACGGCGCCGCCGCTTCCTGTGCAGCCCCAATCCACCCGGCAAGCGCAAACGTAGAAAAAATCGTATTGGAACCCACCGCCAGATTATCCATGCCCGAAATATTCCGGTTGCCGTCTCCGGCCGTATTGCCCAGCGGATCTGTTACCGGATGATAAAAAAACCAGGACAGCTGCGCTTCTGACAAGTCAAGAACAGCCGGATCACGAAGACCTTTGTAAACTAAGGATGCTTCTCCCGCTGCAAGAGAGGAAAACGCCCAGCAAGTATTGGAACGCTGCGTCCGCACGGGTGTAACCATTCCCTCTGTTCTGGGATCGTATACCTGCTCTCCCTGATTTGCTCCATACGCGGACAATGCCGCATCTTTTTTTAATAGACGGTATAATTCTGCCGTTTCAGCCTCCGGAGGCGGCGTATCGCTGATCAATGCCTCGATCTCTTCCGACATCTCCGGCAAATCAAACTCTTCTCCCCGCCCCATATGCCCTGTCTCCTGTGCCGCTGCAGGAACGCAGGGCAGCAGCAGGCAGATGCAGATGATTAGTATGTATCGTTTCATGTTCCACCGCATTTCTTTTCCATCCGATCTTCTATCTGTCAGACGGCATCCAAACTATAACAGGTTTCCAGCTGCGCCTGTGTACTGGCGCAGACAAAAACAAAATATCAGATATTATTATAATGCATCTTCCCGCAAAAGAAAAGGCAGAGAACGAAAGATCCTCCTGCCAGTTTTTCCAGGAAATAGCATTCCTGAAATTCTGGCAAATGATATTCCTGTCTCTGCCCTATCTTATTTATTTTTTGGAACCTAACGTTACCTCTAAAGTCTGTTCCACATACTCACCGTTAACTGCCCTCTGTATCGTAACCTCTACCGTTTCCCCTGATGAAATATACTGCATCAGATCCTCCATTTCTTCCGAAGATTTGATATTTCTTCCATCAAAGCGGGTAATAATATCGCCCTGCATAATTCCGGCATTTGCCGCGCCGCTGCCTTCCACTACCTGGGCGACATAAACTCCCTGGGGCATCTGGTACGTATCGGATACAGCCTGAGTTACATCCACGCCGGATATGCCAAGATACGCGCTTTTAGCCCCCTCGACCACTTCTCTTGTGATCAGCTGCCGGATAATCGGAATCGCCGTTTCCACCGGGATCGCATAACCCATTCCTTCTACACTGGTTTCTGCATATTTAACAGAGTTGATTCCAATTACTTCGCCATTCAGATTCAGCAGGGCTCCGCCGCTGTTTCCGGGATTAATGGCTGCGTCTGTCTGCAGGAGTTCATTCGTAGAAGCGCTTCCGTCCATCTCATTCGTAACTGTGACTTCCCTGTCTATTGCACTGATAACGCCTGTGGTTACAGACTGTCCATAGCCCAATGCATTCCCAATGGCAATCGCTGTCTGACCAACCTTGAGATTGCCGGAATCCCCGAACGTAGCTGTACGGATCTCTTCTCTTGTATCTGCTTCAATATCATCTAACGCTACGCTGACCACTGCCAGATCACTGCTGGGATCGGTTCCTTTCACCTGGGCGCTGACTGTGCTGTCATCTTCAAAAAGGACGGTAAGCGTCTCCGCCCCCTCGACTACATGATTATTGGTCGCTATATAAAGACACTCTTCATCCTGGCTGATAATAATACCAGAACCGCAGCCCTCGCTTTCATATTCCTGCATTCCGCCAAAAAAGAAGCTGGGCACCTGTGTCCGTGCGATCGTCGTAATCGATACAATCGACGGCATCACCTGATCTACAATATCCGACACATCCGTCACAGCGCCGTCCGCTGATAACTTCGTACTGCCCTCCGTCTGGCCAAAGCCGGAATCTACCGCTTCTGTCGTCTCTGCAATATTTAAATTGCCGCCGGACAGCGTCTCTTCTTCCACGGATTCCGCATCCCCTCCGATAACATTTCCAAAAAAATGCGTCGTTCCGGCAAAGGAAACAGCTGCAACCGCCCCAAATGTCAGCCCCAATGCTGCACATCTTACCAGTTTCTTTCCAAATCCACGGTTTTTCTTTGGCTTTACCGGTTCCTCATATGGCCGGTACATACCGTCACAGCTTCCTGTGTCTGTGGCATTTGCAGCCGGATCTGCATCTGTATAGGCATATCCCGGCTGTCTGTAAGGTTCTGTCTGACCATAGGAATAATAATCCGCCGTATCCGGCGTCTGTGTATGCGATGTCTGATCCTCCGGCGTCTGATTCTGATTTTGATTTGGGTATCCTCCCCAACCTTCATATCCTTCCATAACTTTGCACTCCTTTTTCCTCTGTTTTTATCATTACTGTTACGTTATTGTTACCAATCAGCAACATTTCATATTCACTTTCACAAGTGTACTTTGAATTTGTGTTGCTTTTGTGAAAATAAAATGCAAAAAAGGTGAAAGATAAAATTCCTTCATCTTTCACCTTTTCTTCGCTCAATCCCTGGCTGTTAACCATACAGCAATCCAAATGCAGTCACGATTCTTTACTGCGCCATTTCTGAATCCGGCACATATACATCCGCCTCACTGGTATCGACATCACCGGTCAGCGGATTATCAAACCTGCTGGTCGCGTTTGTCGTACATCCGGTGTAATTTATAATATAATCGCTGATAGCTGTTACCGTATTGGAAACATTGTTCTTCTCTTCAAAGAGATACTCATGCAGCTCCTTCACATTTGTCTCCAGATCGGTCGGAACGACAAGATCGCCTTTGGAACCATAAGTTCCGGTACACAGTTCAAACGGCCATCCATGGTTGTCTACCACCTCATAATCCATCATACTGCCGGCCAGATCCAGCATCCCCTTGCTGGTATAACTGGTAGAAATCTTATCAAACATCGTATCAATCAGACTGCCGATAGTACCAATGCCGGCTCCTTTTGTTTTCTCAATCATCTTTAAAAGCACTTCGCGCTGACGTTCCGTCCGTTTAAAGTCCATTCCTGCGGTATACCGGATACGGCAGTATGCCAGCGCCTGCACGCCGTCCACCGTATAAGTGCCGCCGCTGCTCAGCCTGCTGGAACTGCGGTTTGCCACCTGATTGATCTCATCAATATAGTTGTCATTCATAATCTGCACTTCCTGATCGGTAAGCGTCAGTTCAATTCCGCCCAGTAAATCAACCGCATCTACCAGAGCTTCAAAATCCACGGATACATAGTTGACAATATCCAGATTCAGATTCTTATTCAATGCTGCAATCGCATTCTTCGGCCCTCCGGATGCATATGCGGAATTAATCTTGTTATACGTATCATCTTTTGTATTTAAAAATGTATCACGATATACGGATACCAGCTTCACTTTTTTCGTATCGTTATTGATGCTGGCAATCATGATACAATCGCTGTTCCCTACACTGTAACTGCCTGTCTCCCTGTTGTCCAGCCCAAATATCGCGATATTGGTATATCCCTTCAATACTTCTGCGGTTTCGGAATCCAGTTCAATGTTGACCTCTTCTTTTTCGATTTCGCCTGTGCTTTCCACTTTGTCCATCTTGGAGTAAACATACAGGCCTGCCAGCAGCACAATCAGTACAACAAATTCCACTGCAAATAAAATAATCTGTTTTTTCTTTTTCCTTCTTCTCTTTGTACTCATGATAACTCCGTTCCGTATATTATATTTTTAAAACAAAAACAATAATAATATATAACTTTTTCCTTTTTATGTCAATCATTACAAGACAGAAAGAATTTGTATAAATTTCACAAAAATTCTTAACATTTCCTTAATACTTGCCGAATGGCATAGAGGTATCCTTTAGGGTTTCCTTAATACTTGCCGAATGGCATAGAGGTATCCTTTAGGATTTCCCTAATACCTGCCGGCGAAACAATGCCCGAAGCAGTACAAGCCGCTTTTTTATCATCTGTAAAACCGTCCCATGGGAAAAGTCAGATACATTTGCATCATGCCTGCGGTACAGCAGCAGCTGTTCCCCGATAAACACGCTTTTTCCGCCGTTTAAATCATTATTCATGCCAATCCACTGATCGTGCATTTCAATTTCATCCGGAATTGGAAGGACTGTAGAAAGCAGTTTTTTTTCAAATGCCATACAGCATCCCATATATCTGTTTTTGAACAAATTGTCCAAAAATCCCGCTTTTGATCCACGATATGAAAAAAAAGAGGGCATCCATATATTGGTAAGCGTGCTGTCCATTACTTTTGCATCATGGCAGACAAGCCTGCAGCCGTCCTTTCCCAGATACTGCATTACCTTCTCTACTTTATCATCCGCCCAGACGTCGTCCTGATCCGCCAGAAAAATATAATCTCCCCGGCATTCCATTAAAGCCGCGTTGATATTCTGCTTAATGCCTTTGCCCGGCCCCTTTACGATTTTCAGCGGAATATCTTTCTGCTGGTATTCTTTTAGTATATCCAATGTGGCATCGGTTGAACCGTCATCCGATACTACAATTTCATCCATAGCAGAAAGATTTTTCAGAATGGAATCTAACTGTTCCCGGATATAGCGTTCTCCATTGTAAGCTGCCATTGCTACTGATATTCTTATCGTTCCCATACATTACTCCAAAAACAACTTTTCATACGCCCCCGCAATGGATTCCTGGCTGTAAGCCGTCCGAATCCGCTTCTTTGCCCGTTCGCCAAAGTCAAGCCGCTGCTCTGTGGAAAATACTGCCGCCTGTTCCAGCAATGCTGCAAGGCTTCCCGCATCCTTTGTCCAGTAAAGCGCCGCATTTCCCCCGACTTCCCGGTTAAACCCTACATCCAGCAAAAGATTTACCTCTGTGCTGCCTAAGGCTTCCAGCAGAGAAGGATTGGTTCCTCCTACTTCATGTCCGTGCAGATAGCCGCAGGCCTGCTCGCGGATTTTTTTTAAAAGCTGCTCGTCGTACACGGTTCCGCAGAATACAATTCTGCCATCAGAATCAAATCCGGTTGCGCTTTTTAAATTTCGGTAAAAGGCATTTTCTTCCACATTGCTGATAATCGCAAGCTTGTACTTCGTCTTTGAGCGCATAAATTCCCGAATCATCGTCTCGTAGTTATTTTCCGGTACAAACCTGCCTACAATCAGATAATATTCCCGCGGCTTCAGCCCGCGTTCCCCATACCATGCCAGAAGCGTCTGATCCGTATCAGAAATCCTGCTTTCCTCTACATCCGCGCCATATGCAATAAATGTGGTTTTGGGATTATACTTCCGGTAAGTCTTTTGGATATACGCCTCCATATTTTTAGAATCGCAAACCAGAAGATCCGCATGTTTTACCATCCGTTTTTCCGAAAACTTCCAGTAGGCGCGGATCGCTTTATTCCATTTCGCACGCATCCATTCATGGCCGTCCGGATTTACAAAAAGACGGCCGCCCATGTGTTTCAGCCGCCGCTTTAAAAATCCGGCAAACGGGCCGATACGGCAGGCCAGTACATAAATCACCGGATTCGTACAGGCATGGCTTCTGATATACCTCAGACAATGCCAGAATGCCGCCAGATCATACCAGACCGCCTTTGCAGGGCCAATCTGAGGCACGTTTATCTGAAAACAGCGGCTGTCCTGATACTCAAATTCTCCGCCCTGCTCCGCCATACATGCCACATGGTAACGGATATCCCGGCTTATTTTATGTCTTGTCAGCTGTTCCACAAAAGTTTCAAATCCGCCATATTTCGCCGGAATTCCCTTACTTCCAATAATAAAAACATCTTTCATTCCTGCCTCATTTCATACGTATGTCCTGCCTTCAGGCTTAAATTACTGTTATAGCAGGGATCGGGTTCCGGAAGCGCCTTCCTCCATTTCCGGAAAAACGCTTCCCTGGTATCCTGCTCTTCCCACAAATCCATTTGCACGGCAGTTACCTCCGGCGTAACGACAATGCCATATCCAATCTCTGTCAGGCGAAAGCAGATATCCGCATCCCGGTAAATTCCTTTCAGGCTTTTATCCATTCCCCCCGCCTTTATCAGCGCTTTACGCCGGAACATCACGCAGCCAAACTCCAGCGCGCTGACATTTTGAGGAATCACAGCATGGAGGAAATACCCCTTATATTCCGCCCGAAGGCCGCCGCAGGACGGAATCAGATTTCCCCTGCTGTCATAAAGCAACCCGCAGGAAGCAACCCGCCGTTTGGGCGTCAGCAGTTTTGCCCCGGCAATCGCCGTATGCTTATGCTGGCAGATTCCCAGCAGCGTTTCCAGCAGCGCCCCAGGCTGTACCACAATATTTTTTCGTATATATACAATATATTCACCACTGCACGTTGTTTCTATTCCAACCGGAGAATCCACAGAACGATAGGCGATTTTCAGCCGATAGGGCTTTGTATCATACGGCTGCGCTTCATAATAAGCCCGGATACGCTCCAGCTGGTTTTCCTCTTCCGCCGCAACCGTAATCTCATACGTTCCCTGCAGCCGATAGGCAACCCGGTATACTCCAAGGCCTGACGTCACCTCTGCATGTCCCGGCTCGCCGCATCTGTTTAAATGCGCTTCAATCGCCCTGCAGCCATTGTCAAACGCATACGATTTATCCGCGCTGTTTCCTGCCGTAGACCCTTCATGGATTCTCCAGTGGTAAAGGATCTTCGGCACATGAAAGACCTGTGCTCCGGCATCCACACAGCGCAGCACAAAATCATAATCCTGCGCCCCGTCATATTCTTTGTTCAAACCGCCCGCTTTTGCAAGCAATTCTCTGGAAAACAGCAGAAAATGGCAAAAATAGTTATTATGCCGCAAAAATTCCAGGTTAAAGTCCGGCTTAAAGTGAGGCCTCGAATGGACGGTTCCATCGCTGTTAATTTTATCCTCATCCGAATAAATCATGGCAAGCGGCCGCTGCTCTATAGGGCAGTCTTCACCAAGGCTTCTTACCATTTCATACAGTGCATTGGCTGTCAGCAGATCGTCATGATCCATCAGGGCAATATATGTTCCTTTGGCCATTGCAAACCCGCCGTTGGTATTCTCGGAAATACCGCCATTTTTTGAAAGCCTCTGATACCGAATCCTCGCATCTTTTTCCCTGTATTCTGCTGTCACACGCTCCACCGCATCCGTCCTGCTGCCGTCCGCAAGACAAAGTTCCCAGTTCGGATAACTCTGCACCAAAATGGAATCTATCAGTTCCCGCAGATACTGTTTTGGCGTTTCGTACGCCGGCACTACAATGCTGACAAGCGGCTGAAAAGACAGCGGATGTTCCCGCTGCCAGTCTAACTCCTCTGCGGTGGGCATATACTGCCTGTAGCGGCCAGTATATGACAGCATCGGAGACTGCCTGCGTTCTAACGTTTTTAAAACAAGTCCCCGAAAACCGTACCGTTTTAAGAGACTTGTGATATAGTTATATTGATATCTGATATTCATCTGTTATTTTGAACCTTTCCCCGTTATCACGACCTGCAGCGTTTTCGCCAGGATCTTAAAGTCCATCCCTATACTCCACTGGGAAATATAATGGATGTCCAACGCGACCACTTCTTCAAAATCCTTGATATCGCTTCTCCCGCTGACCTGCCACATCCCGGTGATGCCCGGCTTAATGCCAAGCCTGGCTTTATGATGAATCTGATAATTCTCAAATTCTTCTAAGGTAGGAGGCCTTGTCCCAACCAGGCTCATATCTCCCTTTAATACATTAAAAAACTGCGGCAGTTCATCTATGGAAAATTTCCGCATAAACTTCCCAATCGGAAAAATCCTGGGATCGTCTTCCATCTTAAACATAAAGCCGGACATTTCATTCTGATCCATCAGGGAAGCCTTCTGCTGCTCCGCGTCCACACTCATAGACCGAAATTTATAGAGTTTGAATTTCCTGCCATTTTTCCCTACCCGGATCTGGGAGAAAAAAACCGGCCCCGGCGACTGTATTTTTATCATCGGCGCAAAAATAAGAAATGCAATCCCACAGCCGACCATACCGATTAAGCTGCCTGCAATATCCATAACCCGCTTGGCAAACAGCTGTCTGGGAGACGCGATTTTCATACTGGATGTCAGCACCAGATAATTCCCGTATTTCTCCACGACTTTGTTTGGCGCAAGCGCATTCATATGAACCAGATTATAGTGTACGGTAAGCCCCATTTCCAGCAGTTCATTCGCAAGCGCCTGTGAACTTTCTCTTGTATTGCCATTGATAAACACTTCATCCACCACATGGGTGCGCAGATACTCATAGCAATCGTCCGCATTGGCGACAACCGGCACGCCGCAGATTTTCACACCTTTCAGGTTCTGATCCACAACAATTACGCCGGACACCACAAAATCCCGGTATGGAAGCCGCTCAAACTCCTGCAGCACTTCTTTGGCATATCCCGCCGTAGTCAAAAGAATCATCACGGAAAGATTCCTGGCGTTTTTCATCCGCTGATGAATACTGCGCTTTAATGCAAGCCTCTCCAAATAAATCAGCAGCATGGAAATCAGCCAGTAGGAAAAAATAACCTTCCGGGAATAGATCTCGGTCTGTTTTGTGGCCGCTTCATAGGCAAGGACTCCGGCAAATATAATTGTACAGAACGTAACGCTGGCGTTCAGCTCCTGAAAATGACCCCGCCGCAAAATTCCGGTATACGGCTCGAAAAAGAAGACCACACAGATATCGATCAGCGCAAGAACCACCGCCAGCCGCTCATAAGGTACACTGGAATATGGCAGATGCCAGCCAAAACGCAGCGCATATGCAATCACAAACGCAAGCTGCAGGCACAGGATATCGAACACTGTAAAGTCCAGATGCTTCAGCCAGCTCTTTTTCTCCTTTTTATACATAATACCTTACCTCATGATTCATTCCTGGAGTTATGCAGATAAAGCCATGTTTTCGCATAGCTTTCCCGCTCCTCTTCCGACATATGTCCAACTTTTTCATAAGGAAGTTTTGTTACAACCATCTGACACTCTCCGCATTTAAAACATTCTACCTGTTTTCTTCTTGAAACCACCCGAATCCACCCACAGTTCGGGCATATATACACTTTCATACGTTCCTGTCCCCTGCTAACAACTCATCCCTTTGTATTCTGAGTGTCTGAAGTGAAATCTCAAAATCCTGACGGTTCTTCTGTCCCAGTGTCTTTAAAATCAACCCTGAGAAAAATGCCTGTATTGCTGCCAGCGCCGAAAAGCCGCAGACAATCAGCGTCGGAAAATGCGGCACCAGCCCGGTTCTGGTATAATCAATCACAATCGGGATCATAAACAAGATCGAAAGTACTGCCAGCGCTGCCGATAAAAGCCCAAAGAAATTCATCGGCTTATACGTCTGGTACATTCTGGCAATCGTACGCAAAACACGAAATCCATCGGAAAACGTATTTAACTTGGATACGCTTCCCTCCGGACGGTCCCGATATTCGATAATCACATTTTCCACCTGCATATTTTTATCCGCCGCATGGATGCTCATCTCTGTCTCAATTTCAAATCCCTTGGACAATACCGGAAACGATTTGACAAAGAGATAGCTGAATGCCCGGTAGCCTGTCATCATGTCTTTAATATCCGCCTCAAACAGCACATTAATAGACTTTCGTACCAGCGAATTGCCGAAATTGTGGAACGCCCGCTTATTTTCAGTAAAATATGTGGAAGAAAGCCGGTCTCCGACAACCATATCCGCATTTTTCCCAAAGACCAGCTCAATCATTTCCGGCGCCGCTTCCACCGGATAGGTATCGTCGCCGTCAATCATAATATAGCACTCGGCGTCGATATCCCGGAACATCCTGCGGATCACATTTCCTTTTCCCTGCTTATATTCATAGCGGACAATTGCGCCGGCTTCTCTTGCAATTTGATCTGTTCCATCCGTGGAATTATTGTCATAAACATAGATAGCCGCATCCGGCAAAACCCGTTTAAAATCTTCTACTACTTTTTTTATCGTCCTGCTCTCATTATAACAGGGAATCAATACTGCTACTTTGTCCATGCTCGGTTTTCCTCCATATCCTCATCTTGCGGTATACACAGTATACCTCTATTATAATCTGTATGCCCAGCGTAATCAACAATGCAATTACAACTCCGTCCATTGAATACCGTCTGACAAACACTACGGACGCCGCAAAAGACGAAACAATCCCTCCGATTCCGACTGCGAGCTGTCCCTTTATCTCCCGCAGTACCGTACAAACCGGAAAAAGGCAGGCATTGATACTGATAAATAACGTCGAAACAATAATCGGTACAAACAAATATACATAGGGACGGATTTCTTCTTTAAATACCAATACCAGAAACCATCCCCCAAAAACTGCGGATGCAATCACTGCCAGTACAGACAACACCGCGAATACAATCGCCACTTTCTTTAAAATACTGATAAACCCCTGTCTGTCCTTTTCCAAAAGGCGGTCTGCAAGCGGCGTGATCAGCGGGACAAAAATCGTGTTCGCCCCCACCTGCACAATCATGCTTGGCGTCGCCACAGAGCTGTAATAACCAAGCGCCGTCTCCCCATAATACCGTTCCAGAAAATACTTTGGAAGGGAAATCGACAGATTATTCGTCACTGCCACAATGACAAGCGGCAGCATGGCAAGCATCAGCTTTTTCACTGTCTCTTTTGTTGCCGCCGCATCTTTTGCAAGAAACCGCTCCGCCATTTTCCTGTCATAGAAATATGCCGTCAGATAAGTTGCCAGCATCATAATTCCTACGGCAAGGATCAGGTTCTGCGTCAGATACAGCGCCCCGCAAAAGCCTGCCAGCATCAAAATTCCCCGGCCAATATAGGAATAACAGATAAAGTCCATACGGCCGTTCTTCTGATCGATACCGTGATAGACATCAATCCATGCCTCACCGCACTTATGCAGCATATATAATAAAATTACCACACATTTATACAGTGTATAACCGCTTGCAAGCATTCCCGCGGCACAAATTGCAAACGCGGCAGCCATTGCAAGATAACGCGCCCGGATATAAGTCAGCTCGGAATATTCCCCCACTACATCCGACACCTGGTACTGCCTGGTATTAAAGAGCGCCAGTATGCCAAACGCAGCGGTAAATGTCAGCGCCAGGTTATATACTCCCGCGTTGTCAAATCCTGCCAGCCTTACAATCAAAAGTGTGGTAAGCCATTGACATCCGTAATAAAACATAATTCCGAAACTATTGTAAAAGATATTTGCAAGTGTCGATTTTTTTTCCATATCCGGTATCCTTTTTGAACTCTGATCTGATGTATCTATACCACATGATTCCGCTTATATATCCATAGAATAATCTGCGCGGTGCAGTGTCAGGTTGGGATTGTAATAAGGATCTCCTTCTTCTATTTCCCGTTTCCACCGCTCCTGGAACAGCCCAATCTCCTTTGCAAACCGTGCCTGCTTCTCTGCCGTATCTTCATATCCTCTGGATTTTGACTCATAGTGGTACAGCTTCGCATACGGGTTAAACAGAATCTGATACCCTGCCTCTCGGATTTTCAGACAAAAATCCACATCGTTTAACGCAACCACAAATTCTTCTCCCATGCCTCCCGCTTTCTCATAGGCGGCGCGCCTTACCATCAGACAGGCTCCGGTCACAGCGCTTACTTCCCGTTCACAGAGAGAAAACGGAAAATATTTTTCATCCCGATCCGTCAGGCTCCAGAGCGCATGCGCTGCAAAACCGCCCATCCCAATGATGACTCCGGCATGCTGGATGGTATCGTCCCCATAATACAGCATAGCGCCGCAGGCGCCCACCCCCGGTTTTAAAACAGAGTTTACAAGCTCCCTGAGCGTGCGTTCCTCCATAAATTCCGTATCGTTATTTAAAAAGAGAAACAGTTCCCCTTTTGCGCTTTTTACCGCAAAATTATTAATCGCAGAGTAATTAAATCCGCCTTCCCACACAACCACATGTATTCTGCCGTCTTCCTTCTGCAGCTGCTCATAATAGGAAAACGTCTCCGGCTGCTCGCTGTTATTTTCTGCAATAATCACTTCATAATTATGATAATCGCTTTTTTCCCTTAAAGAATCCAGGCAAAGCTTCAGGTCTTCGATATGATCCTTATTGGGAATAATAATACTGACAAGCGGTTCTGGTCCGCTCCCTTCTGTCTCCACATGGAAAAAACCAGGGACATCGGATTTACGCACAGTTCCGGCAATCTTCTCAGACTGTAAGTAATGTTCGATACAGGCTGCGTTTCCTTCCTGTTTGCTGTGAACAAACGTATTTTTATCCGCTTCTTCCACAAGATTTGAAAACAACACCTTCGGAAGATGGCAGATATGCTCCGCAAACCGAACTGCCTGCAGAGATAGATCGTACCAGTCATTGCCAAAGAGCATAATCTCTTCCCCGCTTTCTGCCAGTTGTTCCAGCAGGCTGCGCCTTACAGCAAAGCAGCGTCCCAGATACGGAAAATTCAGCAGAAACTGCAGGCTTGCATCCGGCTTGAAAAATGGGCGGATACGTTTTTTCCCTGTACTGTTGTCTTCATCCGTATAGACCAGATCCACCGGCCTTTTATTAGACGGGCGGATTGCGCTTATATGCTGTTCTCCCTGGCCGCTCAACGCGGCCGTTATTTCATAGAGATATTCAGGCAGAACGCGAATCTTCTCGCCGGAAAATACAAATACGTCCTCCTTCTGCCGCTTTAAAAGCCCGGTAAGCGTTGTCTGTTCCGTTATCTCTGCAAAAGAAATCCTTCTGCAGGTCTGCTTGTTCCATCCGGCTCCCTCCGCTTCCCGTTCATTCTGTGATACGATCACAAAAGAAAATTTCTTTGAACCAGAATCTGCCCGCTGTGCTTTTAGATCTGCGTTCGACGCCCGGTTTCTTCTGCACCAGGTCATATATTCTGATTCTTCGCGAATCGGAACCCCGCATTTACGCAGAACTTTTTTAAACGTATAGGATACCCCGTAATATTTCAGATAGTAGACTGCTTTCTGCAGTTTATTCTTGCCTTCCAAATCAAAATCACTTAACATACCGTCTCCTGTTTTCTCTGCCAATGTCTCTCCAGGGAGAGATTTTTATTATAAAACGGATCTCCAGCGGATATCTGCTTTTGATAGACCCGTATCAGGTACTGCCTGTCCGCCGCCGATAACTCCCCGTTATACTCTGCTTTTGCGATCCGGCACAGCGCATACGGATTTAATACAATCTGCCTGCCTTCTCCCCGAAGCCCAAAACACACTTCCAGGATTCTTGCAAATGTGCTTTTTGCAGCGCCCTGTTCCCAAAGCTCCCGCAGCTTTTCTTTTTTTCCCATACATGCACAGCCGGATACGGCGGATATATTATGGGCATAATAGTTTCTTCCCATATATCCCGGCGCGTCGAAACGTTCCCCGCGGTTCATTTCAATCGCAAGCGTATTGGATGAGGTTCCGATTACAATATCCGAGCTCAAAATCAAATCATTCTCATCAAGCGTCTGCATTCCGACAAGCCCTACATCCTCCCGCTGGGCAAACATCAGCAATTCTTCCAGAAAGCCCGGCGTAATCGGCAAAATTCCTGCCGCAAGCAGCATAAGATACTCTCCGTCTGCCTGCTGTATCGCTTCCGTAAGCCTTGCCGCGGACGCTGCATAAGACAATTCATAATTGCTGTATGTGGAAATTTTCTCAATTCCCGCCGCCGTACGGGCGACCCGCTCCCTGCCGGCTTCTTTCCCAAGCCCGCCTGCATCTATAATCACAGAAATCTTCGGTGTGCCAATCTCATATTTCATCCGGTAATGAGTTCTGCAGATATGCGCGCTGTACACCTTGGCCGGATACCCCCTGCGCAGCTCGGCGTCCCGCACTGCTCTTCTGCCCGCTGCAATGGCATAGGATTTGGAATCCAGGTTCATAGACGTAGACATCTTATGACAGCGCCAGAAATAAAGCACTTTAGGAATATGACAGACTTTTGCCGCAGCATCCGTAAGCCTGAGAATCATATCATGATCCTGGCTGCCGTCATAATCATGCGAAAACATACCGACTTGATCTATTAATTTTTTCCGGAACACGCTCAAGTGGCAGATATAATTCACGCCCCGCAGGTTATCCACAGAATATTCCGGTTTAAAATGATACGTCACAATATCCTCCAGATGTTCCCCCTCAAACGTCACTTCATCTGTATAGACAAATTCCGCATATTCCTGTTCTATCACCCTGGCGCACTCATACAAAGCGGCTGGATGCAGAATATCGTCATGATCAAACAATGCCAGGTAATTGCCCGTGGCCATGCGGATACAGGCATTGGTATTTTCTGCAATCCCCGCATTTTTTTCCAGCCTCTGGTAAACAATACGGGCATCCTTTATGGCATACTCCCGAACAATTTCCTCTACCTCTTTATGAGACGCATCCGACGCGTCTCCCAGACAAAGTTCCCAGTTCTGGTAGGTCTGCTCCATAACGGAAGAAATCATATCGCGAAGAAAACGCTCCGGCGTATTATACAGCGGAACCAACACACTGATCTGAATCGTTCGGTTAAACACCCGTGCTCTCTGCCTGGCCTTTTCCTCCTCGGTTGGCATAATCCTGGTCAGAAATTTTCTGGCTTCTTTCCGCTTGGTATAACGGTTATGCTCCAAAGCGTGTTCTGCTTTCCGGTATAATCCCGCAATTCCATTCTGATGCAGATATCTGGCCGCATGATAACTCTTTCTCACCGGATACAGCGCCGTCCATACCGGGGTCTTCCGCAGTTTCTGAAATCTGCGGTTCTCTTGCACCACATCCACTTTATCTGGTTTTTCATCCTGCGCATAATCCAGAAAATCAGCAAAATATCCCAGGTCCGCGGAAATCTTCTCTTTTTCCAGATCTATCTGTTTTCTCAATGCCTTATCCTCGTTTACGATCATGAAAATTTCTCCTTTACTACAGATTTACGCAACAGTTCCTGACAGCAAATAACCTTTCAGATCCCCTCCCTGTTACAGAGCAATGCGAAGTACATACCCTGCTTCATTTTCAAATACTATCTCTACCGCATCGTCTGCCAGCACCTTTCCGCCATGCTCTTTCTCAAACTGCGTTTCCTTCATCATTACCGTATAATGGATATCCCAGTCGTAATACGCCTTTCGCAGTTCTTCCTCCGTATGCCGCCACTCATAAAAATCCGGGAAATCATACCCGCTGATTCCCTCATACAGATAAGTCTGCCCATAGTCATTCGTCTCTGTCATCAAAGGCACCATCTTCTCTTCAGAAAGGTTATCCGCCACATACTGGAATAAATCAAACACATACTCCGGAAGCCCTTCATGCCCTCTGCTGATAAACGACCAGTCCTGCTGGTACAGCGTAAAAAATGCCGGACTGTGCAGCGCGCCAGTGATATTCTCGGTAGAAGTCACTACCTTATATTCAAATCTGGAAAAACAGAGGAACACAAACATCCCTACCATCGTGCAATAGGCAATCAGCGTATCCTTTGCCTCTTGCAGCATAATGGATACTGCCTTGGCCGTCAGCAGCCAGCAGAACATCCACAGCGGGTAATACGTTTTGTAATAATAATATGTGGAAACATGATGTGTTAACGTCAGCAGCAGCATGCCCCCGGTAAAACAGAAATATGCACAAAACAAGACAACATCCGGCGTAAACCTGCGCTTTTTCAGCGTATACACCAGCACAAAAAGCACCGGAAAAATAGTCCAGAAGAAATCCATATACAACTCCGTATAAATTCCCCCCGCATTCCCAAGTACATTTGTAATACTGGTTCCCGTCGATATAAAAAATCCATACAGGCAGTAATACAGGCCAAGCGCTGTGGGCAGCAGAAATACTTTCAGTCCCAGAACTACATTCCGCTTCGTAAATACTTTGCCTTCCCGCTTCGCAACAATCACCAGATAGGCAAATACTGCGATAAACGTCACCGGGGCAAACAGCATATAACTTGTAATCACGCCAAAACAGCCCAGCATCAGCATCAGGATGGAATATCTGCGTTCCATTTGCGCTTCTTCATACAGCCGGAGCGCAACAGTCAGAAATCCGATAAACATACTTCCGACTGCCCAGTAGCCAAACGAATAGTAAAAACTGAAAAACGGATAGCCCAGAAAATAGCAGAACAAAAGAACGATCGAAAATACTTTTGACGATTTTGTCCTTGCAAACCTTCTGGTCATTGCCGCAAAAAACAGCAGTTCCACCCACAAAAACAGGCATTCATTTAAAATATACCCCTTATACCAGTCCGCAATTCTGACAAACGGCTGGATCAGTTCAATCATCATCGCATTCTGCAGCGGCCAAAAATACATATGGATCGCTTTCTGGGAACGTACAATCGCCGTCGCTTCTTTTAAGTGAAGCCCCGCATCCGTATTAAAAAAGCAGTACCAAAGCTGCGGGGTAAATATCTTAAGGCCAATCGCCAGAACACCCACAGTTACCAGGCCAATCACAATGAAATCAAATTTTTCCCATTCATATTCCTGCAACATACCTTCCCGTCTGGTCAGATACCCCACCAGCCCTGCAAGCGCCAGATAAATGACGCCCATAGAATAAATATTCACCGGAATATGAAGCAGCGTGATAACCCCTGCCGCAATGCCTCCAATTGAAATTGTAATCAGAAACGACAATACCACCCATACAAAGCCATTCATGGTCTTATGAGATTTGCGATAGCGGTATATATTGACTATACTGGCTATGATTCCCACAAGATACAGTACTGTCCCAAAAATTGTTCCATGCAGCATAATACTCTCCTATCCTTTATTTTAAAATAATCTGGTTTGGCGTCGTAGCAAAGCTGTACACAAAAGCGCCGGTTTCAGACATCAGATAACTGTTTTTTGCTGTCGTATACTGACCGCTGGTGTCGTGCATCAGCCATTCCGGCGCATCAAAAAATGCTCCCTTTGCACCGATAAATTGATAAAAATCACTTTTTAAACCACCATTTCCATGATGTCCCATCTGAATATAATCTGATTTCAGCTTATCTCCCCAGGTATCCAGAAGATAATCACTCATACGTTTCCCGACATCTGCGCAAAAAAGCATGGATTCATCCTCTGCCGTAATCTTAAACATCATGGAACCATCATTCAGCAAATCGTCAGAATAGTCTTCCACATAATCATCATAGGCATTGAACACTTCAAATGTAAGTCCCAGCAGATCAAACGCGTCCCCCTTGTGCAAATATTCGAGCTGTTCTATATCCAGCTGCAGAAACTGTTCATAGACGGACGTATCATCCCAGGGCGCTCTCTCCTTACAGAGTTCCGGAGACGCCATGTCGACCGCATAGACTTTATCAATTTCGATTTTTCCCAAATCATTGTAAAGCGCTGTAAATGCGCCAATGTGATCAAAATGCGGATGGGTCAGAATCCATGCGTCCACATGCGGATCAACCGTCCGGATTACCTGTTTTACATATTCCGCATCGTCAATCCAGCCGCCGTCCACCACAATCATATGACCCTTGTTATCCTGCAGAATATAAAACATCAGCTGATTTCCATCCGCGCCGCCATACTGGGTAATCAGCCACTGCCCATTATAAGACTTCTTCGTCCGGTTCAGCCGGTATACAATATAAGAAGCATTGCTTCCCACAATTTCATAGCCGCAGTTTTCCAATATCTCCGCCGTAGCGCCGTCCGCCGGATACGCCAGATAGTTGCATTTTTCCATTGCCGCATACCAGGCCAAAGCTTCCCAGTTTTTATGTTCGCTGTTCATCAGACGAAAAATCTCGGCCGCCTTCTTGCGCTCTATCTTTCTGCCCATAATCGCTTCATTTGCATAGGGCATCTGAATATCGGCGTCATACTGGCGGATGGAGTTTACCAGTTCATTGACCGTAATCAGCTTTTTATGGGCAATTCCGTTTGCTTTCGCATCCTGTTCAATCATATCGCAGATATCAACTGCATCCTGCGGAAGCTTATAATTATTCTGCTTTGGTTCAAAAATCGTGCTGTTATAGACATTCGTCCCAGTCAGCACAATGACAAGCAGCATTGCAGCCAGCAGCAGGTATCTTTTTACTGTTCCTTCTGCCTGCATCAGAATCTGCACCGCTGTATAAGCCGTCACCACCGTAACCGGCAGCAGCCAGAACATTCTCCAATAGACCTCTTTCCCGATCCCCTCCATAATCAGCTTTGCCGTCAGCGGAAAGAAGCAAATAATAAAAAACAAAAGGGTATATCCTGCAAAGAAAAACCGCTTGTCCTTATCTTTTTTCTGTATCAGCAGATAAATCAGGCTGGCAAAAAACAGCGCCATCTGCATTCCTGTCCCATTGTAATTCTGATACGCCGAGACGGCTGTTTTAAAACTATCTATCAAAATATACCTCCTATCCGATGCAAACGCAATTCCAACCAGGCTGCGTCAGCGCTTATCATCTGACAGCTCCATACTTTACCGAATTACAAAATAGATCCCTGCGCAGATCAGATTTGGCAGACCGCAGAGCGCCAGACAGCAAAGCATACGCAGGCTCTTTTTCCTCCATGCCAGCAAAATGCCGGTAATCCCAAGCATAATTGCTCCCAATGCAACTCCCATGGATGATACCATGCAGCAGGCGCACATCAGGGCAAACAATAAGACATAGTCCGCCCTTCTGCCGTCAAAAAGCCGGAATGCCAGATACAGCAGCATGGGCAGTAATATTCCGGCCAGAATCGCCTTGCCCTGCCAGAGGCGGATCAGCAGAAAACGCCCGCTTGTCCGCTCACTATAGGAAGAAAATACCAGCAGTCCGGCCAAAATCAACAGAAAATATCCCACTTTTTCCATATCACCGTCAAACAGAATCCGGCCTATCAAAGCATACACCGCATAAGCCAGTATCAAAAACAATATCATAAAAACCGAATGTGCCATAATCGCCGGATGCGTGCAGGTGACCCTGGAACATACAGCGTTAAATACAAAAAAGGGAGAAAGCACATATCTCGACGGCAGACTTTCATAAACCGAGCCCGTATACGGATTTCTCTCTAAAATCGTATCTGTGGAAAGAGCCGTTGTAGCCGCCGCCACATAAAAAGAATCATCCGCATTGCTGTATTCATACCGGGTATAGACAAACAGCTGTCCCGCAATCAATAAAAGCAGCAGCCAGATACAGAGGTTAAAATGCGGTACCGCCTGAAATGCCCCGGTAACAATGCCCAAAATCCGCCTATAATTCAAAACCAGAGAAACCAAAGCCAAAAGCAAAAGGATTCCTCCATAGATCGCAATCAGAAGTGACAGTGACTGCCGCATCCAAATCAATGGCAATACCACCACTTCAAATATGCCGAACATTATTACATAACCGGCCGCCATATTCAATAATATGTTGTTCTTCTCTTTTTCTACAAAACCGGTATAAAACAGCCCCAGTAAAAATGGGAGCAATCCCAGAAAAACTGCGATCAGCGCCATGCTCTTTATCATTATCTTCTCTCTTTTCCCTCTTTTTTAAATGCCCAGAATTTGTTGATTATAAAGTTAATCGGAACGTTGATAAACAAATTGATAAACGGCGCCAGGAATTCTGATATGCCAAGAATCTGTACCCAAAGCACCATAAATATACTATTTAAAAACAGACTTGTAAAAGAATAGGAGACATATGTTTTAATCAATGCCTTGAATATAGAGCGGCTTTCTCCTTCTTCTACGGTAAATACATATTTATTATTCCAGAAAAATGACCATGCTACACTCAGAATAAAGCTTGTAATATTTGCAATCAGATAGTCATATGTCAGCCAAAAGCCGCCGGATCGGATCGCAAGCAGCGCAACCACATAGACGCCATATGCCACAACCGTATTGCTGGCTCCCACAACGCCGAACCGGACAAACTGCAAAAATCCCTGTTCCATTTCGTCCGTCAGCTCTTTTCCCAGAATTTTAAACAGCAGCCTTAAGCACCAGAGGGCTACCAGCTCCACAAATTTCCAAAACCAGTCAATGATTTGTTTCATTTATTTTCTCCATTTTCGTCTTATTCGTCTCTTTGCAGATGTAAATCGGACGTTTTTTTACTTCCAGATAAGTTTTTGCAAGGTATGACCCAAGTATACCTATGCACAAAAGCTGTATTCCTCCCAAAAACATCACGATACAAACCAGGGAAGGCCAGCCAAAGGCAGAACCTCCGTACAGTAACTGGCGCACAATAATAAATACTATCGACGCGGCAGCTGCCGCACACATCAGAACGCCCAGGAATGCCGCTATTGACAGCGGCATTGTGGAAAATGCCACAATTCCTTCGATCGAATATAGAAATAATTTCCAGAAAGACCATTTGGTCTCGCCTGCCACACGCTCTACATTTTCATATTCCAGCCATTTCGTTTCAAATCCAACCCAGCCAAATAAGCCTTTGGAAAAGCGGTTGTATTCTCCCATTTCCAGAAGCGCATCGACAAAGGCGCGGTTCATCAGACGATAGTCCCTTGCGCCGTCTACGATATCAGTTCTGGAGATCCGATTCATCAGGCGGTAAAAATTCCGTGCAAAAAAGGAACGAATCGGAGGTTCCCCTTTCCGGTTTACCCTTCTGGTGGCGACGGAATCGTAACCTTCCTCTGTAATCGCCCGGTACATCTGCGGCAAAAGGGACGGGGGATCCTGCAGATCGGCGTCCATAATAGCAGTCAAATCTCCGTCAGAGTATTGAAGCCCGGCATAGATAGCGGCTTCTTTGCCGAAGTTTCGGGAAAAAGAAACATATTTTACTTTTTCGTCCTGTTTGGCCAGTTCCCGGATGACTTCCAGGGTCTTATCTTTTGAGCCGTCGTTGATAAAAAGGATTTCAAATTCTATATCCTGCATGTCCTGCATTACTTTTTGCATTTCCTGATAGAAATAGTGTAATGCTGCTTCTTCGTTGTAACATGGAACAACTGCCGTCAGTTTCATAATATCGCCTCATGGTATATTTTTCCTTCAAATTAGTTTATTATACCCTCAAATGGGTGGGATGTCAAATCAGGGAAAAAAATGGTTCAACATTACTGTTCTGCTAATAAGTTGTATATTTTCTTTGAAATTATGCTAGATTTTTATGAATATTCCTGTGTTATCATGCTGCAGCTGCTGTATTGCAGGTATACTTTAGCATTATAACACAGGAGGGATTGATATGAATTTAACAAGTGCATTGGATTATGTGATTGCCATTGCCGGAATTTTGATTATTGTCGGTATTTTTGCATGGAATATTTATGATACGTTCATCCATAGGCATGATCAGTAGGTCGATTCTGCCATTCGGTAGCCGACTCCGGCTTCCGTAAATATGTACCTTGGCTCTGACGGATTGTCTCCGATTTTCCGGCGGATATTTGTCATATTGACGCGCAGAATTTTGTTGCTTTCTGAGGCGTATGGCCCCCAGATTTTCTCCAGGAGCATCTGATAAGTAATGACTTTTCCGGGATTTGCTGCCAGATACTCTACAATCCGGTATTCTACAGGAGTCAAATGGATTGGCGCTCCATGGATTTGTACCAGACGTTTTTCAAAATCCACATGCAAGCCGCTGGATCGATAGCTGCTTTTGCTGCCGTATTTTCTGCGGCAGCGCAGTGCGCAGCGGATTCGTGCCATCAGTTCTTCCGGTCCGAAAGGCTTTGTTATATAATCGTCAGCTCCTGCATCCAGGGCCGCTACTTTATCTCTTTCTTTTCTTTTGGAGGATACAATAATCAATGGGCAGTCTGAAAAACTGCGCAGGCGCCGGATCATCTCTATGCCTTCTATATCCGGAAGTATCAGATCTAGCAAAATCAAATCCGGACAACTGTTGGCTGCCTGCATTATGCCGTCTTTTCCACTCTGTGCCATATATAGCTTATATCCTCTCTGTAAAAACAGCCGTTTAAAAAAATACTGCACTTCCTTTTCTTCGTCGATTGATAATATCTTGTATTTTGTTCCTATTTCCACTCGTATAACCTCCCATTCTGATAATTTTTGATCCGAATGAGATTTCTTTTTGCCATCTGAACGGTGGATATAGTGTATCACCTGATAAAGCGCTGTCTGCCGTTTTGAAACGTGCATCCAATACCGAATGATCCGATTGCCAAAAAACAAAAGTACTGCTGCAAGTAAGAGCAGAAGCACACTGTCCCCAATATTTCCCTGTATATTAGGAGCCGGGCTGCAGCTCTTTGTAACCATTTGAAAATCATCAATCCCAGGCATCCGGTCAGCAGAAAGGAGTTTTTTAGCAGCAAGCGGCAGTGTACATTCTGCGCCGGAACTATCACCGCAATTCACCTTGGCATCATATATTTCTCCATATTCTGATAAAGGTTTTGCGTCTGCCTCTGCGGATATGGAGTATCTGCAGGGAAGGCTTTCAAGCAGAGCCATAATAAAAAATACCGCAATACCGATACAGAAACGTTTTCTCCATCTATTCTTTTCCATTTTACGCTCCCCTCCTCCATGCTATATTATAGATACTCCCGGTTTATCAGCTCAAAAAGATTTTCTCTGGCCGCAAACCGTTTTTTAGGCATCTTATTTGTTTCCGATTATACTATATTTTAAAATCTTTGTATACTGGAAAGTATGCTAAAAAGCAGCAGATCCAATTTCTTAGATCTGCTGCTTTCGCTTGTCGCCAAATAGTTCTCTGGCTTTTTACTTTATCAAAACATTATAAAGGCTTCTGTAAGTAAACTATCCCATGTCATCCTTAGCATCATCTGAACCAGTATCTGGTATGGTAATCGTTCCACTGTTACCTGATATGAACTCCGTCTCCCCGGTGTTATCTACAGGATCTTCTGAAATGGAATCGGGTTCTGCTTCCGGCTCTGTCTGGCTGCTGTTCGCTCCTGAATTTTCTAAAACAGATGCCTGCTTTGGCTCCTCTGTGGTTACTGCTGGATTTGGCTCCTCTGCTGTTACCTGTGGCTTAGGCGTTTCTGCAGTTACTACCGGTTTGGGTTGTTCCGGAGTAGTCGCCGCATTATTAAATTCATGTGTAATGTCCAGCGTTACCACATTTGAGTATTTGCTATAGGTTCCATCACCAAAATATGCCCTCACCCGGAAGCAATAGGTCTCGTTTACTGCAAACTCAGGTTTGGCTCCCGTTCCATCTATATACTTCCTACAGCTGTATGTCAGCGCACTCAATGTCTTAATTCTTACAAATCTGCTTCCTGCAACGTCCGGTTTACAGTACACCCGATATTTCACTTCATTCTGCCAGCGCGTCCAGTTCAGCACTACTTTGCCATTTTCAACTTTTGCAGTCAGCTTAATCAGCGCCAGTTTGGAAACCGGTTTGGATTCTTTTCCATAATAATTGCTTCCTTTTACAGTCACATATGCCCGGACTTTGTAATAATAGGTGGTGCCGGATACAATACTCTCGCTCTTATCCGTATAGGACGCCGCCGACGCTGCTGCTTCACCAATGCAGGTATACGCTCCATTTTCCGCTGTGGAACGGAAAATCTGGTATCCTGACACGCCGGACAATTTCTTCCAGACAATCTTTATCTGATTGCCGGTGACTGTACATTTCGATTCATCCAATACCACCTGTCCTGTGGAAGGTACCGCTGAAACCGCAGAAGAAAGCGTTCCGTAGAGTTTTACGCGTTTGTTCGCGTCAGAAGCATCTGGGGCTTCTTTATACATACGTACCTGATACTTATAAGTCGTTCCAGTGGTAAGTTTTTTATCGGTATAGGTCACTGTTGAATTTCCCGAAATTGTGGCAATTACTTTGCCGTTCCGCAAAATTTCATATCCGTCTCCGGCATTGATTTTATCCCAGGTAAGCATTATCTCCGTATTGGAAATAGATTCCGCCGCTGTAATCACAGCTTTTTTCCGCCGTGACGCCATACCGGTATATTTTGCCCGTTTAAAACCGCTGATTTTCGTCCATTTTTTTATATTTGTATATTTTACAAGCGGATCTGTAAATTTAAAGGAGTCTTTTGTGTCAATATACTGGAATACGCTCCAGATCAGCCGTTTGCCATGCTGATTGTTGCACAGCCCCCAGTTAAACCCGCTTTTCATTTCCTCTGGATGATCAAATTCCCTGCCATAGATAAATGCTTCCACCATACTGTTGCATTCACTGATATAATATGCATAAGCATATGCTGTCGCCTGGATAATTTCACCCCTGTTGGAATTAAAGGACTGCTCCGACAGCATTACGGTACAATTCTTGCCAAAATTTTTCTTGGCATAGTTGGTCAGAACGCTTAAATTCTTGAAATTAATCACTCCTGCGCTTGTAGAATTCGTCGCCTGGGAATCATTCCAGAAGATCGGATTGCCCATTTCCTGCGGATATGCATGCCATGCAATCTGAAAACTGATGGTTCCCTGAGCTTTTAATTTTTCATAAAATTTATCCACCGTAGCCTTGGAACTGAAATATCGCTTTCCTGAGCCATCCATATCTTTATTCCAGTTATTGTCCAGGCTGATATATACCTTTGCATATTTGCTGACGCTCTTTACTGCATTATAGCAGATCCGGAATGCCCTTGCGTAATTAGCCATATATGCGCTCAGGCTCTTATTCCCGCCGTAATTCCATATGCAGGCGCTGTTTACTTCATTCCCCAGAATCCAGCCGGATACCAGGTTGTTTTTTGTCCCGTACCGCTTCGCCAGATACGTCATAACCGCTTCAAATGTCCTGCATGAAGCCTTGGAAGACGTTTTAAACGAGGAAAACTTGGTATAGGAGTAACCGCCGTACTGCATGGCGGCTGTTCCGGAAGAAGCCGGGTCCTTTGGCAAAAGCAGTATCACGGTTACCCTTACGCCTGCCGCATTATATGCCTGCACCAGTTCATCATTCCGCGCCAGCATATCGGCATCCAGATAATAGGTCTTCTTCTTATATGTAAACGATATTTTATTATTCGCATTGTTATTCAGAAGAGAATTCAGCGTCCAGTTTACCACTGCATGCTGTGTCCCAATTTCCAGGGAATCTGATAATTCTTCCACCTGAAGTCCCTTTTTGGAAGTAACCGACGGCCCCTTTCCTTTATAGGAAGCAAGGGCTTCCGGGTTGGTAATATATCTTGCATCGCTGACAATCGTATATTTCTTGCCTTTTTTATAAGCTACCACAAATTTCTGGAACAGCATGGAGCTTTTATACTTCACCTTAAAAGTAATCGTTCCTTTTTTGGCCTTGACCGAAGCAAGAGGCGTTGCTGCTTTTGTGCCTGTCTCGGAACCATAAGCATTCAGACCCAGCAGGTACAATTTTTTCCCCATTGCGCTTGTCTTCTGTTTCACCTTTGCCTTGACGGTAAGTTTGCTTCCGCTGCCGTTTAATTTACAGGAAGTAACAGAAACCTTCTGTGTTGCTGCTTCTGTTATCTGAGGCTGCCAGACAGACAGCAGAATTCCTGTAAAAAGCAAAAATACCGCCGCTTTCCATCGGATGAAATTTCTCGTTCTCTTTTGCATCGTTTTCCTCCCTTTTTGCCAGAATATTTATTGGAACAATCGTTCTCTGTAAATCCCCTGCCGTACAAGTTCCCTCAGCGCTTCGGCTACCCCCTGCCGATCCTCCTGATACGTTACGCCAAACCATTTGTCACTGGTCTTAAGCACTTTTACCTCCGCCCGTTTTTCCTGCAGCAGTTTGTCAATAATCCGCGGAAGAAGATATTCACGTTTCAAATCCTGTGGTTTTAAATTCGATAAAAACCTTGTAAAGCCACGCTCCAGTTCATCCAGGAAATCCGGCTGCAGTCCCCACATGTTCATAGATACTGTTCGGTTTTCCTGTATCGTCACAGAAGTCCCATCTTCCTCTTTACCGCATAAAATACCGTCTTTTTTCTGAATATCAAATGTCTCAGTCAGCTTTACCAAATCCCCGTTCGCGTCAGTTTCACAAATTCCTCTGGTCACACCTCCGTTTTCACTCAGTGTGTTCTCCAGCATAAATCCTGCCATACAGATATGAAACACAGAGTCTGCGGGCTTACCCGCATAGGACGTCAGATAATCATGAATCTTTACATAAGCTTCCTTGCCATAATAATCATCTGCATTTATCACTGCAAAAGGATTCTTCACCAGAGCCTTTGCAGCAAGCACTGCCTGACCGGTTCCCCAGGGCTTGGTACGTCCCGCGGGCTTCTCAAAGCCCTCCGGCAGATCCTCCAGTTCCTGAAACGCATACCTGACCGGAATCAGCTTCTCAATCCGGCTGCCGATAATCTCTTTGAAATCATTTTCCAGATCATGGCGGATAATGAAAATCACTTCATCAAAACCCGCTTCTATTGCATCGTAAATGGAATAGTCCATAATAATTTCCCCACCGGGCCCCACGGGAGCCAGCTGCTTGATTCCTCCGCCAAAACGGCTTCCTATACCTGCTGCCATAATCATAAGTGTTGTCTTTGCCATAAAATACCTCTCTGCATATGCTATCGTTTGACTTTTGTTACTATATTTTTACAAGTATAGCATATTTTCATTCCCTTTTTAAGATATCTTTTAAATATTAATAGTATATTAAATTTTTCCGTTAGATTTCATAAGAGGGGAGCTTGTACCGAATGGGCCTGCCATTTGAACAGGCGGTTCTTTATCTGGAACGGTATGGGAAACCGAACG
>CAJUPF010000015.1 GCA_910588565.1 uncultured Lachnospiraceae bacterium | reverse complement strand
GCTTTATTGGCCGGATGCCCTGCAGCGGGGTGCAGGGCGCCGTGAATAGTAACAATCATAGTACATTATAGTTCAGATACCTTTCCTGTGCCTGCTGCCTTTCATGGGGAGGGGGATTTTTGTAGTAAATAGTTTGGTTTTTCAAAAGGGACGCTCAGAGCAGGTCTCTCTCTGTCCGCAGACTCGCTCTCGCTCTTCAAAAGCGTAGCGGTGCTAAGCGTGTGACGATTGCGGGCAATCGCCACGCGCTAAGAACCGACGCTTCTGAACGGTCTGTGGACAGAGAGAGACCTGCTCTAAGCTGACTGTTGGATATGCCGATACACGACAGGGCGTGAGCCGTTTTCTCTGCCTATGAAAAGTAACGATAGTCCAACAACGATCATTTTTATTGCTCTTGTGTAATTGGAATGTTATAATTGATTGGAATGAAAAAATAAGAACAGATTGCTGTTAAGAAAATAAGTCCAAAATAGATAAAATAACGGAGAAAAGTTATGGAAAAACATCGCAGACTAAGCAAATATGTCAGTCTTATATTACGGCACAAACCGGAATTGGCGGGTATTTTACTGGATGAGCATGGATGGGCCAATGTAGAGGACTTGGTTTCCGGCATAAGTCAGACCGGAAGGACGATAACGATGAAGATGTTAGAAGAGATCGTAGAAACCGATCACAAACAGAGATATTCATTTAACAGTGAAAAGACTCGGATTCGGGCTAATCAGGGGCACTCGGTGCCGGTAGATCTGGAATTAGAGGCTCAGATGCCGCCGTCTGTTTTATATCATGGAACTGCCAGCGTGTTTCTGGAGGCAATTTTAGAAGAGGGATTAAAGCCGATGGGCAGGTTATACGTTCATTTATCAAAAGATGTGGAAACGGCAGTTAAGGTTGGCGGCAGACATGGAAAACCGGTGGTATTGAAGCTGCCGGCTGGGAACATGTATCAGGATGGACAGAATTTTTATCTGTCACAGAATGGCGTGTGGCTGACAGATTTTGTGGATAAAAAATATATAGAAGTCTTGCCTTGATGTCACAGCGGGTGAGTTGGAAGGAGAAAATCACAATGAGGAAAGTATATATCGCATTGAGGATTACGCTCTGGAGCCTGATTGGATACTTTATAGGATGTGCCATCAGTAAATTTTATGATTATAAAACACGTCCAGACTGGTATCTGGTGCAGTCTGCTCCATGGTACCTGGGGATTGAGATACAGGCAGTGATTACAGGTTTGATAGCTTTGGGAATATTGCTTGTGATGTGGAGAATCAGAAGGAAGGAGAATTTTTTTGGATACAAAAATCACGATTCTAATCATTGAAGACGATGAAATATTAGCGGATGAAATCAGGCAGTTTCTGGAAAAATGGGGCTATCGTGCAGTTGCTGCAAGGAATTTTGAGGATATTTTGTCTGAATTTTTTGCCTGTAATCCGAAGCTGGTTCTTATGGATGTCAATCTGCCCTGTTACGATGGGTTCTTTTGGTGCAGTAAAATCCGCGGGCAGTCGAATGTTCCGATTTTGTTTATCAGCAGCAGGGATGATGACAGGGATAAAATCATGGCGATTGCACAGGGCGGAGATGATTATGTGGAAAAGCCCTTTCAGCTGGAATTGTTGAGGGCAAAAACCGAAGCGATTTTAAGAAGGACTTACCAGTACAGAGTGCGGGAACAGCTGTATCTTAGAGAAGATCTTTCTTTTGACCCGAATACCTGCACACTGGCTGCCGACGGCGCAGAACTGGATCTGACCAAATCAGAACAGAAAATTATGGCAAAATTACTGGAGCAGAAATCCCGTGTCGTTACCAGAGAAGAGCTGATGCTGAAATTGTGGAGCACGGATGAATTTGTTTCTGACGGAACACTGACGACTTTGATTAGCAGACTGCGCAATAAGCTGAAAGCCTTCTGTGGAGATGAACTGATCAAAACGAAGAAAGGGCAGGGATATTATATCGCATGAGCATTTGGTTTAGCTTATTTTTGTGTCTGTGCTACAATCTTTATTTTTTGTTTCTTTTGCCGGAAACCAATACGGCATATCTGATTTATCTGGATATTCTTCTGGGCGTATGCGGGCTGATTTACGGACTGGCTGTGGGATTAAAACAAAAACACAGACGGGATAAAAAAGTAAAATATTTACCATATCAGACGATAATTTATCAAGATTTTCCGGAAATGAAAGACTATGATATTGCGGAACATGATGTGCAGGTGTTACAGAATCAGTTAAAGGAACAGTTTGACTTAAATCAGGATCTGCAGGATTATATTGCAAAATGGTGCCACGAAGTGAAGCTTCCTCTGGCGGCAGGTCTTTTGATGGCGGAACGAATGGAAGACGGAAAACTGCGGGGACAGATGCAGGAACAGTTAGAGCGCATCAATCAGCAGTTAAAATCCGCGTTATTAGGCTGTAAGGTGCAGAGCAGTCTGTTTGATATTCAGATCAAGTCCATCAGTCTTTTGGACTGTGTCAGGGCTTCCATTGGAAATAATCAGTTTTTTCTGATTAAGAACCATTTTGAGTTGGATATCGAAGTGGAGGACGTGCCGGTTTACACAGATAAAAACTGGCTGGTATATGTTCTGGATCAGCTGATCAGCAATGCGATTAAGTATGCGGCAGAAGACAGGCCTCTTCTGAAACTATGGAGTGAGCAAAAGGAGCTTCCTTCCATGGAGTTTCCTGTGCTGTGTGGAAGCAGCGGGAAACGTTCTTTTGGGGATATCCGTATGCAGCTTTTTATAGAGGATAACGGAGAGGGAATTTTGGACAGTGATATTCGCAGAATTTTTGAAAAAGGATACACCGGGAGTAATCATCATAATGGGAAATATAAGTCTACCGGGATGGGACTTTACATGGTGGCTAAGATTATGGAAAAACTGGGACATCGAATTTTTGTGGAGAGTGAAGAAGGGAAGTATACAAGATTTGGCATAGAGTTTTGTAAAGGAAGGGGCTGAATTTATTGTGGCAATGCTGCTATGGATAGACATGGGGTTTGTTGGACTGTTGCTTCATGAGAATGAGTTCCTAATTGCTAAAAGGATACAGAGTAAAATTGTAAAGGCTGCGCTTATTTTGAGGCAAAGAAAAGGAACGTTGCAATGAGTGCTCTTAATGTTTAATACAAGGGTGAGGAGCTAAATTATGATCCGATGTCTGGAGATACTTTCCCTTCTGTTAGAATGGGGATATGTTGTTGTATTTTTTCTGATTTTATGTACATTTTTGCCGCTGCGGAAAAACTGGCCGATGCGTATACTGGCATTTGCTCTTTCGGATCCGTTGGCAGCTGTTATTATTTACTCAAATGATCTTGCCAATCTTTTAGGGGCGCTTCTGGGGTTTATTGCCTATATCGTGGTATTTTATCATGGAAAGTGGATTGAAAAGCTGACGGCTGTCCTGATATTTTATCCGGCGCTGATTGCCATGAATTATCTGATGATGGATACGGGATCGCGCTTGTTTTTCTGGATTACAAATGCGTCGGCTCAATCCGAAGGGTGGACTGGGGAGCGGTATTTATTAAGCACAGGTATTTATATGGTTTTTCTGCTGCTGCGGCTTTTATTCTGGCTTGCTGCCTGGAAGTTTTTGCGGACATATCTGCAGCAGATTACGTCGAACCTGACCATACGGATGTGGCTGGTAGTAGATATTTTAATGATGGCTCCATTTGTCGCTGTTTTTACCATTATCTATTTTATGCCGGGAAACCCTGTCATAGTGTTTCCCATATGCGCAGCGTCCATTTTTTCCAGTTTTGGCTGTATTTATCTTGCCTCTTACATCTGTAATTCCATACAAACTGCATATTATGCTGAAGAGTTAGAACAAAGGCAGGCATATTATCAGGAGCGAATGAAAGAAGAGGAACGGGTGCGCAGTATTTATCATGATATGAAAAATCACCTTCTTGTATTGCAGGCTCAGGCCAAGAACAGTGGAGAGGTATGTGCGTCGGTAAAGAAGCTGCAGGATCAGATGCAGGAGTATGAAAATTATTATCATACGGGAAATGAATTTCTGGATATTATTATCCGGGATAAAGCCAGAATAGCACAGGAAAAACAGATTGATTTTGTGACAGAAATTGCTTTTGACGAGGGAAATTTTATAGAGTCGCTGGATATCAGCACGATTTTTGGCAATGCTTTGGATAATGCGATGGAAGCCAGTGAAAAGCTGCCAAAAGCAGAGAGACTGGTCAGCATCCGGGCAAACCGTATCCGGGATATGCTGGTGATTCTTGTGGAAAATAATGCTGCCCCGGCTGCGGCTGTATCTGGAAGAACCAGTAAAAAAGACGCCTTTTGGCATGGATTTGGGCTTCCAAATATGGAACAGGCAGTCGAACGATACGGGGGCCAGTGCAGTATCAAGGCAGAGAATGGAAAGTTTCTGCTGAAAATTGTGATTCCGGTTCCGCAATCTGCCTAACCTTACAAACCTGTAATATTTAGAATCGTTTTGTAATGCAGATGTAAGGATTTCCCTGGCCGTTTTTTCTATAATAAAATGCGTAAGGAGGTATTCATTATGAATGAGAAAAAAGTAGTCGAGATTATGCATTTGACAAAAAATTATGGATCAAACGGTTTCCTGACAACTGTACTCAAAGGGATTGATTTGGAAATTTTAGAAAATGATTTTATAGCAATTATGGGTCCAAGCGGTTCCGGAAAAACAACATTGCTGAATCTTTTGTCTACGATTGACAAACCAACCCAAGGTACGATTCTGTTAGATGGAAAAGATATTACAAAGCTGTCCAACCAGGAATTATCCAGGCTTAGAAGAGATAAAATCGGTTTTATTTTTCAGGACTATAACCTGCTGGATACTATGACACTGCAGGATAATATTGCCTTGCCCCTGTCTTTAAACGGAGTTTTGGGCAGGGAATGTTTAGAGCGGACAAAAGAGCTGGCCCGGATATTTGGACTGATAGAGCATTTGGAAAAATATCCCTGGCAGCTTTCCGGAGGGCAGAAGCAAAGAGGCGCTGCCTGCAGGGCTTTGATTACAAATCCGGAAATTATTTTTGCAGATGAGCCGACCGGGGCGCTGGATTCAAGATCCAGCAAGGATTTGCTGGAATGCCTGAAAATGGTAAATGACAGCAGCAAGGCTACAATTCTGATGGTAACGCATGATGCATTCAGCGCTTCCTATGCGAAAGATGTCTATATTTTAAATGACGGATTGATTTCCTGCAAGTTAAGCAGGGGAGAAAACCGACGGGAATTTTACGATAAAATCATAGATATGCAGGCCTCCATGGGAGGTGATTTTTCTTGAGTATGATGCAGCTGGCGCTTTCTAATGTGAAAAGCAGTTTTAAAAATTATGTTGCAATTATAGTTTCTCTGGCATTTACGGTGCTGGTGTTTCTGAATTTTCAGAATATTGTCTGCTCTGATATTTTTGACGGGCTTGGAGGAAAGAACAAAGAGTATATCAATACTCTGATTCAGGTGATTTCTTTGGTCCTGGGCTGTTTTATGTTTTTCTTTCTCTGGTATGCCTCAAATGTATTTCTGACAAAGCGGAAAAAAGAAATCGGGATTTATATTTTTATGGGTCTGACCAATCAGAAAATTGCCAGGCTTTATGTGATAGAAATTGTAATGATTGGCGTGCTGGCTCTGGTTACCGGTATCGTTCTTGGCGTGCTGGTAACACAGCTGTTTCAGATGATTCTGCTGGCAATATCCGATATTACAGTGGATATTTCATTTCAGTTTGCATGGGAGCCGGTTCTGATTACCGCGGCTGTTTATCTGATAATGTATGTGATTTTTGCAGTAAAGGGATATTTGAATATTGTGAGAAGCAGTGTGCTGGAAATGGTATCTGCGGCGAGGAAAAATGAGTATGTCAGGCAAAATGCCTTTTTCTTGCTGGTAAAAACCGTTCTGGGGGTGGGGATACTGATTGCCGGATATTATCTTGCCATTAAAGAGGGCGGCCAGGAGGTTATGGGAAATGTCTTTGCGGCTGTAGTGCTTGTTGTGGTGGGAGTTTATCTTTTATTCGGCGGATTTCTTCCCGTCCTGTTTCAAAATCTGGCAAAACGGAAGCATTTTTTATATCAGAAGGAGCGGAATCTCTGGATTAACCAGATGATTTTCCGTATGAAAAAAAATTACCGGACCTACGCGATGACCTGTGTTCTGATGCTTTGTTCCGTAACAGCTCTGGCGACGGGATTTGCAATGAAAAGCCGTTATGAATCGATGGTGCATTTCAGGAATACTTATACGTATCAATTGTTAAGCAATCAGCCGGAGCTGGCTCAGGAGATTTCTACGCTGATTGAAAAAGACAATCAGATTGCGTATAGCGCCGAAGCGCCAATACTGCTGTTAGAATCCGATTTGGTTTCGTCCAGATTTCAGTATTCCCATTATGCAGTTCTTTCCTATTCGGATGTAAAGCGGCTGGCAGCTAGTACCGGACTGGACTTTGAGCTGGAAGAGCCTGGGGATGATGAAATTATTCAGGTGTCGCAGCTGCATCTTCTCTCGCTGCTCACGGATCGTTCCCATGAAACAGTAACGATTAACGGAAAGACATATCAGCAGATTGCGGATACAAGTGTGCCATATCTGGGATATTTACAGGAACAGGTCACATTTTATCTGGTAAATGACGCGGAATATGAAAAGATGCTGTCTCTTGGGGAAGTAACGTATACGTATAATTACAGAATTGAAGATATTTATAATTTTGCTGCATCAACGGATGAACTGGATACGTTGGGCGATAATGTGCAGGGGAGAATTACAATGGATCCACAGAGCAGTGATATTGCCTGGATTAAGGTGTTGTATACAATCTGTATTTTTATGTTTATGGTGTTTGTCCTGGCCAGTGGAAGCATTTTGTTTATGAAGCTTTATAATGATGCGTTTGAAGAAAAGGAGCGGTATCTGGTGTTAAAGAAGCTTGGTATTTCGGGAAAAACACTGAAACGATCCGTTTCCTGTGAGCTGGGGGCGGCTTATGGTATGCCGTTTGTTGTTATGGCGGTGTCTTCGTATTTCTCAGTGCATGCGCTGGAAAATATGATGTATCGGAGCCTGCTTGAGATTCATCTGATCAGCGTGGCAGTGATTCTGGCATTTTTCCTGTGCTGTTATCTGGCGTCGGTCAGGCTTTATGTACGGAATGTTGGGATAGAGTAACGATCGTGCTGCTTATTCCGGGAATCTGGATACAGATTCCCGGTTTTTGGTTTCCCGAAAATTAAAAATCCAGGGTTGACAATACCACTTTACTGTGCTAAAATTTTTCCAGTTGACAGGTGAATAAAGAAATCTAGGATCAAAAGGAGTACCATAGAAAGGTTTCTTCCAGAGAGTCATCGGCTGGTGTGAGATGACAGGAACGTTTTATGGGAATGGGTTTGTGAGATGCGAAGTGAAGTTTAGTAGCGGATGCCGTGTTCCTCACGTTACAGGGGTGAGATATCGAAGTAATTCCGTATCAAGAAGAGACTATATGATAGGTGGCGGGCATTTTCCAATCAATGGGATATGTCTGTTTTTTTTGCTATTTATCTATGGTGAATACTGGGTGGCACCACGAGAATATCGTCCCGGACATTCTGAAAGACAAATCAGAATGTCCGGGATTTTTTGCTTTATTTGGAATCATTTAAAAGTAAGAAAATGTTGAAGGAGGATCTGTATGAAACGAATCTATCGGGTTTATAAGAAAACTGTCAGTATCGTAAACGAAACAGCAACTGGGATGTTTAAAAATCTGGTGGGAAGGGAACCGGGGTTTCTTCTGGAAAGTTATGATAAAAACTATGACCGATTTACTTTTTTTGGCGTACATCCGGAGGAGCTGATTACCTCGGAAGGCCAGTCCCTTAAAATTTTCCGCAGGGACGGTACCGTGATAAAAAGAGAAGGCAATCCTATGCAGCTGCTCAAAGAGTATTACAGTGAATTTGAAATTCACAGAGATGATGGCGATACCGGGTTTTCCGGCGGTTTGGTGGGAAACCTTGGATATGATTTTGTAAGATATTCGGAACATCTGCCGAATGAGAATCCGGATGAAATCGGAATTGAAACGATACAGATGATGTTGATGAAAGAATTTATTGTGGTGGATCATATCGCGGAAACATTGACCGGAGTTGTGTTAGAGGAAGACAATGAAGCCGGAAAACAGCGGGCGCTTTTGAAAGCCGGGGAACTGATTAAAAAAGCAAGGGCAAAACAGGAGGAGACGCCAAATGCATTCCGGCAGGACGGCAGGATTGTAAAGAAATCGGATACCTTAGAGGAATACAGCGAAAAGGTTTTAAAAATAAAAGAATATATCCGGGAAGGCCATGTGTTCCAGACAGTTTTATCCCAGAGATGGACAATTGAAACCGGACAGGACGGATTTGAACTGTATCAGGTGCTTCGGGAATTAAATCCGTCTCCGTACCTGTATTATTTTAATTATGGTGACTTTGAGGTAATCGGAAGTTCGCCGGAGATGATTGTAAAAAAACAGGATGACCGGGTGTTTACCTGCCCCATTGCCGGAACCCGCAGGAGGGGCAAAGACAGCGAAGAGGATGAAATACTGAAAGCGGAGCTTTTAGCAGATGAGAAAGAGCGGGCGGAACATGTGATGTTAGTGGATCTGGCAAGAAATGATATGGGACGAATTGCAAAGTTTGGCACGGTGAAGCTGACAGAGTTTATGGAAGTTCGTAAATTTTCCCATGTGATGCATATTGTTTCTACTGTGGAAGGCAGAAAAAACGGAGCGTTACATCCGATGGATCTGGTATCTTCTTTTCTGCCGGCGGGAACTTTAAGCGGGGCACCAAAAATCCGTGCCATGGAAATTATTGATGAGCTTGAGACGGTGCCAAGAGGGCTTTACGGAGGAGCCACAGGCTATATTGATTTTAGTGGCGATATGGATTTTTGCATTACCATCCGTACCATGATCAAAAAGGGAACCCGGGTTTATTTGCAGGCCGGAGCCGGGATTGTTGCGGATTCCGTACCGAAATCAGAATATGAGGAGTGCTGCAATAAGGTAATGGCTCTGGCGAAAACACTGGTAAAGGAGGAACATATATGATTCTGTTAATTGATAATTATGATTCGTTTACATATAACCTGTATCAGTATATCGGGGTATTTCATGATGAGATCAAAGTTGTCCGGAATGATACGATTACAATAGAGGAAATTGAAACCATGCAGCCGGAACGGATTATTTTATCACCAGGGCCGAAAAGTCCGAAAGAAGCTGGTATCTGTCTGGAAGTGGTCAGGCAGTTTTATCAGAACATTCCGATACTTGGCATTTGTCTGGGGCATCAGTGTATTGGGGAGGCGTTTGGCGGGGTGGTTTCTTATGCAAAGGAGCTGTTTCATGGAAAACAGTCAAAGATGTTCCATGATGGGAGCGGGCTGTTTGCCGGTATTGATTCTCCGGTTAAAGTGGCCAGATACCATTCGCTTGCGGTGCAGAGAGAGGGATTGCCGGAGTGCCTGAAAGTAACAGCAGTAACGGAAGACGGGGAGATTATGGCGGTGGAACATAAAGCGTATCCCGTGTATGGCCTGCAGTTTCATCCGGAATCTATTTATACGCAGCATGGAAAACGGATGATTGAGAATTTTATCAATGGAAACTTGGCAGAAGATGGAGGAACGTATGATGTTGGATAAAATTGTCGCAGATAAAAAAATCCGCCTTAGAGAGCATAAACGAAAAGTCCCGTTAGAAGAAATCAGACGGCAGGCGGAAAAGAGATGCAAAACGCAGCAGGGGATGTCGGAAGGGTTGTTGTATCAGGCGCTTGCCAAAAATGGCATTTCAATAATAGGAGAGTTTAAACAGGCCTCTCCAAGTCTGGGAAAAATTGAGAGCAAAATCGATTTGACTACCCGCATGGAGGAGTATAACGCTTCTGTGGATGCAGTTTCCTGCCTGACGGAGGAGGATTATTTTTTGGGAAATATCACATACCTGAAAAAAATCCGGAAGCTGACAACGCTTCCGATTCTGCGGAAGGATTTTATGGTTGATCCTTACCAATTTTATGAGGCAAAGGCAATCGAGGCAGATGCGGTACTGCTGATTGCCGCAATCCTGGATGACGCACAGCTGAAAGATTTTTACCAGCTTACAAAAGAGCTGCAGATGGATGCATTGGTTGAAGTGCACGATGAATCGGAACTGGAACGGGCAGTAAAGATAGATGCGCAGATAATTGGAGTTAATAACCGGGATCTGAAGGATTTTACGATCCGCCTGGAAACGACAAAGCGGCTGTCTGTGTTGGTTCCAAAGGACAGGATTTTTGTAGCGGAAAGCGGAATTGTAAGTGATGAGGATGTGGAATTTCTAAAAGATTGTAATGTAGATGCGTTTTTAATCGGGAGGGCGTTTATGGAAGCGGAGAATCCAAGAGAGCTGGCAAGGCGGTGGAAGCAATGAATGAGAAGAAAGCTATGCCATTTTGCGGAGTTAAGGTAAAAATCTGCGGCATTACAACTATGGAGGAGGCGGGTTTTTTAAATGAGGCGGGGGCGGATTATGCCGGATTTGTCTTTTATGAAAAAAGCAGAAGAAATATCCGTTTATCAGAAGCGAAGGATATTGCAAAGACGCTTACCGAGGGAATTTTAAAAGCAGCGGTTACTGTAAGCCCGGATCTGGATTTTGTACGGGAAATAGAAGCGCTTGGATTTGACCTGCTGCAGGTGCATGGAACGCTGACGCAGGATGTCCGGGAACATGCGCGGATTCCCATCTGGCGGGCGGTGAATATTACGGATGAGAAAAAGCTGGAATATTTTTTTGAGGAAGAAAGAGCGGCTGGAATGGAGTATATCAGCGGATATGTGGCGGATGGAGCCGGATATGGCGGCGGAAAGCCGTTTGACTGGGAAGGTTTAAGCAAAAGCGTCCGGGAATCCCTTGATGCCATACGGCAGAACAGAGGTATACAGCTGATTCTGGCAGGGGGGTTGACGGAAGAGAATGTAGCGCAGGGAATCCGCTGTTTTGAGCCGGATATTGTGGATGTCAGCAGCGGCGTGGAGGAAAACGGCAAAAAAAGCAGGATAAAAATAGAGAATTTTATCAGAAAGGTGAGACAACATGGATAAGAAAGGATATTATGGAAAATTTGGCGGACAGTTTATAGCGGAATCACTGATGAATGCATTGGAGGAACTGGATAAGGCGTTTGAAAGCGCTTTGAAAGATCCTGCATTTATCAAAGAATGCCAGTATTATTTAAAAGAGTATGTAGGACGGGAAACCCCGTTATATTATGCAAAGCGTCTCAGCGCGGAATATGGCGCCAGAATTTATCTGAAACGGGAAGATTTAAACCATACCGGGGCACATAAAATCAACAATGTAATCGGGCAGATTTTACTGGCAAAGCGTATGGGCAAGAAAAAAGTTATTGCTGAGACAGGCGCCGGACAGCATGGCGTGGCAACGGCGACCGGGGCGGCGCTCTTTGATATGGAATGTACGGTGTTTATGGGAGAAGAGGATATGAAGCGGCAGGCTTTAAATGTCATGCGTATGGAAATGCTGGGAGCAAAGGTAGTCAGCGTCCGTTCCGGCAGCAATACATTAAAGGATGCCACAAATGAAGCGATTCGTACCTGGGCGAAAATGGCAGAAGATACGATGTATGTGATTGGTTCTGCCGTAGGGCCGTATCCATACCCCAAAATTGTCAAAGAGTTCCAGAGCGTAATCAGCAGGGAAGCAAAAAAACAGTTCTTTGAGGCGGAGCATAGACTGCCGGATGTTGTAATGGCCTGCGTCGGCGGCGGATCAAATTCCATTGGCATGTTTGCGGATTTTATAGAGGAAAAAGGTGTGGAGCTGATTGGCGTGGAAGCGGCAGGAAAGGGAATTGAAACTGGAGAACATGCGGCGGCTATGGAGGAAGGACGTCTGGGAACTTTACATGGAATGAAATCCTATTTGCTGCAGGATGAAGACGGAAATATCAAACTGGCCCACTCCATTTCGGCAGGACTGGACTATCCGGGCGTTGGGCCGGAACATGCATATCTGAAAGATACGAAACGTGCGGAGTATGTTTCCATTACAGATACGGAAGCGATGGATGCGCTGTTAGAACTTTGCAGACTGGAGGGGATTATTCCGGCGATTGAAAGCGCCCATGCCCTTGCCTATGCCAAGAAAAAGGCAAAAACCATGACAAAAGAGCAGGCGATGATTGTCTGCCTGTCCGGCAGGGGAGATAAGGATGTGCAGACCGTAGCGGATTATCTGTTACAGTGAGAAAGCCGGAAGCGGAATGGAACGGATTTTTTTGGATGGAAAGAGATTATGAAATCAGAGGAGGAAAAAGATGAATCGGATAGAAGAAAAAATGGCGTTACTGCAGAAGAAAAAAGAAAAGGCATTTATTACATATCTGACAGCGGGACTGCCGGATCTTGACGGCACAAAGGCGCTGATCAAGGCACAGGAGGAAGCGGGCGTGGATGTGGTGGAACTTGGCATCCCATTTTCCGATCCGATTGCGGACGGCCCTGTAATTCAGGAGGCTTCGTATCAGTCTATCTGCCGTGGGACAAATCTGAGAAGCGTATTTGCGCTGATGAAGGAAATCCGGGAGGAAGGCGTGGAAATACCAGTCATTTTTATGATGTATTATAATACGATTTTAAATTATGGGATAGAGGCATTTGCCGCAAAATGCAGAGAAACAGGCGTGGATGGGCTGATTGTGCCGGATCTTCCATTTGAAGAGCAGGAGGAGCTGCGGAGTGCATTAGAACCATTGGAAGGGGCGATTTTGATCCAGCTTGTGTCCCCGGTGTCAAAAGAGCGGGTTCCGATGATTTTAAAGAACGCAAGAGGGTTTGTTTATTGTGTTTCATCTATGGGCGTGACCGGGCAGGCGGGAATATTTCATCAGGAGATTTTGAAGTATCTAAGCTATGTAAAGGAGAATGCCAAAATTCCGGTTATGATGGGATTTGGGATACGCACGCCAAATGATATAGCGCCGATGAAGGATATCATCGACGGAGCAATTGTAGGCAGTTATTTTATTCGGTTACTGGAAGAACATGAGTACAGTATAGGTGCGGCAAAGGAATATTGCAGGAATTTTAAGCAGGAACTTGTATTAGGAGGATGTTGTTATGAAGACAATGATTGAGAAAGTGGCACAGGGAAAGAATCTGACTGAGGCGGAAGCCAGAAACGCTATGGGTATTATGCTGAATGGCGAGGCTACGCAGGCGCAGATTGGATCGTTTTTGACAGCGCTCCGGATGAAAGGGGAAACAACGGATGAACTGACGGGGTTTGCGTCGGTGTTAAAGGATAAAGCGGATACGATTGCGCCAAAATGTGGCAATTATGTAGACTTTGTGGGAACTGGCGGGGATCGGACGTTTACATTTAATATTTCTACGACCGGAGCTTTTGTGGCGGCAGGCGCAGGGGCGCATATTGCAAAACATGGGAACCGCTCGATTTCTTCTAAGAGCGGCGCGGGTGATGTGCTGGAAGCTTTGGGGGTTAATATTATGGCGGAACCGCGTCTGGTGGAGAAATGTGTGGATGAAGTGGGGATTGGGTTTATGTTTGCCCAGTCGTTTAACAAATCCATGCGGTTTGTGGGGCAGGCGCGGAATGAAATGGGAATTCGCACCGTTTTTAATATTTTAGGGCCGCTGGCCAATCCGTCTAGGGCAAAGGGGATGCTGGTTGGCGTGTATTCGCCGGAAATTACGGAAAAAATTGCAGTTGTTATGAGCAGGCTTGGCGTTGAGCGGGCGTTCGTGGTCAGCGGTAAGGATCATATGGATGAGATTACGACGACCGGGGCTACGGTGATTTCTGAAATTAAGGATGGTAATGTGACGACTTATGAAGTGACGCCGGAGGAGTTTGGATTGAAACGGACGGCGCTGGATGATTTGCGGGGCGGCGATGGTGCGGAAAATGCAAAGATTGCGAAGCGGATTCTAACTGGAGAGAAGGGGCCGAAGCGGGATATTGTGCTATTGAATGCGGGGGCGGCGCTTTATATTGCGAGACTGGCGGATTCTGTAAAAGAAGGGATTTTGATGGCGGAAGAATCGATTGATTCCGGAAATGCAATGCGGGTTTTACAGGAGCTGGAAGAGATGTCAAATGCGAAGCTGGCGATGTGCGGTTAAATACGGAATGCTGTTTTTTGGGCAGAAGGAGGGTGTATAAATAAAAGGATAGGGATGATACTATGTCTATAAGGTATTGGATTTCTGCGGCTGTTTTGGTATACTGTCAGTAATATAAGCTCAAGGAGGAAGCGGTGTGAAAAAAATAGCAGGATGTATGATAATGATCAGTATGATTATGGTATGGAACGGATGTGGAAACGGGAAGGATTCGGCCGGGAGTACGCCGGCGGATGAAGCGTCCCGCTATGAGACGTCCTTAAGTCTGCTTGAGGCGGTAGTGGGGGCATATGAAGAAGAGGAGCTGTTTGCTATGTATGGAGGGGATACAGAACATGCCGTTATGGACGCGCCAGGGCAGTTTGATCTCAGTAAGACGGAAGAGATGGATCAGAACCTGGGGCTGCCGGAGAGCCAGAGCGGGGCGATTGACGACGCGGCTTCTATGGTACATCTGATGAATGGAAATACCTTTACCGGAGCGGCATGGCATGTAAAGCAGGAGACGGATATAGAAGCGTTTACAGATGCGGTGCAGTCAAATATTCTGGAGAAGCAATGGCTTTGCGGACAGCCGGAAACGCTGTTGATTGTCCAGGCGGACGCGGAATATATCATTACTGCTTATGGCGCGGCGGACATTGTGGAAGTTTTTAAACAGAATGTTTTGTCTGTGGCGGATGGGGCCAAAGTGCTTACAGAGACGCCGATTGTACAATAGACGTCCGGATTTTTGGAGTAATGTATGCTGTTTTCGAGTATTCTATTTTTATACTATTTTCTGCCATGTATGGCGGGGCTTTATGTTCTGGCACCCAAAAGGCAAAAGAATACAGTCCTGCTTTTTGGCAGTCTGTTTTTTTATGCCTGGGGTGAGCCGGTATCTGTATTTTTGATGGCGGGGTCAATTGTATTGGGGTATGGGTTTGGAATTTTGCTGGAAACATGCAGCAAGGCGGGAACGCGTCGGATTGTGTGCCTGCTGTCTGTGACGGTCAGTCTGTCTTTTTTGGTTTGTTTGAAATATGCAGACTTTTTGATTGCAAATTTTAATGCGATAACCGGGGCGGATTGTCCGCTGCTGCATACAGCGCTTCCTGTCGGAATTAGTTTTTACACGTTTCAGATGATTAGTTATACGATCGATGTGTACCGGGGAACAGCGGCGCAGAAAAATCTTGTGCAGCTTGCGGTTTATATAGCGATGTTTCCCCAGCTGATTGCAGGGCCGATTGTCCGGTACTCCGATATCGCGGAGGAATTGGAAACGAGACAGCATTCGTTTGCTGCGGCAGCGGTGGGAATCCGCCGTTTTATAGCTGGTCTTGCCAAAAAAGCGCTGCTGGCGAATCAGCTGGGAGAAGTGTGCAGTGTATTCCGGGCTTCGGAAGAGAAATCCGTTCTGTTTTACTGGCTGTATGCAGTTTCGGTGGTTTTGTATATTTATTTTGATTTTTCCGGTTATAGTGATATGGCGATTGGCCTGGGCAGATTATTCGGGTTTCATTTTCCGGAAAATTTCAATTATCCCTATATGGCTTCCAGCATTACGGAATTTTGGCGGCGCTGGCATATCACATTGGGGACATGGTTTCGGGATTATGTCTATATTCCGCTTGGGGGAAACCGTATGGGAAGGAAACGGCAGCTGCTGTTGATTTTTCTGGTATGGGGATTGACAGGGTTCTGGCATGGGGCCTCCTGGAATTTTCTGGTATGGGGACTGTTTTTTGGAGTATTGCTTGCAGTTGAAAAAATATGGCTGCTCAGCTGGCTGGAAAAAAACAAGGCAGTATCGCATATCTATGTTTTGTTTTTGGTTATGATCAGTTTTCTGATTTTTCATGCGCAGAATATGGCGGAAGCCTGTTCGGATATCCGGGGGCTTTTTGGAGTTGGAGAGATTCCGCTTGTTTCGGCAGAAGCGGTGTACTGCCTTCGCAGCTATGCGTTGACGCTGATGGCTGCCGTTTTGTGTGCGGTTCCACTCGGAACACGGCTTATTGAGAAGGCTTCAAAGAATCAGGTATGCAGAAAACTGATAAATGCCATGGAGCCGCTGGTATTATTGGCGCTGCTGCTGCTTGTGACAGCATATCTGGCGGATGGTTCGTTTCAGCCGTTTCTTTATTTTCGGTTTTAAAAAACGCTCCTCTTTGATAAAAATGGAAAAAGGAGAATCTGGCATATGGATACCGGATTGAAAAACAGGGTGATATGTATATTATTTGCATTGGTATTTGGCGCGGGGCTGTTGTTTGGCGTATTTTGGCCCAAAGCAGAATATTCGGAACAGGAACGGCGGAAACTGGCGCAGGCGCCGCAGTTGTCGGCGGAGGCGGTATGGAGCGGCCGCTTTATGCGGGCATTTGAAGCGCATATAACGGATACATTTCCGTTCCGGGATACGTTTCGCCGGGTCAATGCATGGGCGGCGGCAGATATGTTTCGGCGGCAGGATTATCATGGATTGTATCTGGCGGACGGCTATCTTGCAGCTGTGGAGTATCCATTTCAGGAAGCTTCCCTAAACTATGCGGTTGAAAGGTTCCGGTTTGTCTGTCAGAAGTATCTGACGGAGGAAAACGCAGTTTATGTTTCGGTTATTCCGGATAAAAACTGTTTTCTGGCGGAAGAAAGCGGACACCTTTGCATGGATTATAACGCATTGGAACAGCAGGTGGAAGCGAAGGCGGATTTTGCAGAATATGTTTCGATTTCAGATCTGCTCGAAAAAGAGGATTATTATAAAACAGATACGCATTGGCGGCAGGAAAAGATCATAGATGTGGCAAAACGGCTGGCAAAACGGATGGGGGCTGCCTGCGAGGAAGAGTATACGCTGCATACATTGGAACAGGATTTTTATGGCGTATATTATGGGCAGGCGGCGCTGCCCATTGCGCCGGACAGGCTGCAGTATCTGACAAGTAAAGCCATAGACGCATGCAGAGTATATGACTGGGAAAACAGAAAAGAGATACCAGTGTATCATATGGAAAAAGCGGCGGGAGCAGATCCTTATGAAATGTTTCTCTCCGGTTCCCTGTCCCTTCTTACAATCGAAAATCCGGACGCGCCAAAGGGAAAGAAATTGATTTTGTTCCGGGATTCCTTTGGATCAAGCATTGCCCCCTTGTGGGTAAGCGGCTATTCACAAATTACCCTGGTGGATATCCGGTATATTCAGCCGGAGTTTTTAGGGAATTTTGTGGACTTTAAAGACTGTGACGTGCTGTTTTTATATAGTACTCTGACATGGAATAACAGTGAGACGTTAAACTAAAGGTGTTTGCTTACGGGCAGTGCGGGGCGCTGCCTCAGCCGCGGAAAACGGTATGTTTGTTCCTGGCTGAAACAGGCAGCGCTCCGCCATGCAGGCATTTTTTCGGACATGCATCGATACATTTGCCGCACCGTATACACTCCGGGGAGCGTGAGATTTCCTGAACGGAAAGAGAAAGCGGGCAGGCCTTTGTACAGGAACCGCAGGAAATACACTGTTCTTCCATCAGAGAAATCTGCACAAGGCTGAAAGTGTTAAACCAGCCATAGATTGCGCCCAGAGGGCACAGATACTGGCAGAACGGGCGGTATACCTTGACAGAGAGAACGATTATTACAAGCAGCAGTCCAAGTTTCCAGGAAAACAGCCCGCCGATCTGGCTGCGGAGAGATTCATTTGCAGACAAAAGCGGTATTGCGCCAAAAAGTGTCCCGGAGGGACAGATATATTTGCAGAATGCCGGAACTTTTGCAAATCCTCCAAATAAAAACAGAGAACCGATGCATACAAAAAAGAGCAGGACGATATATTTGCCATATTTCAGGATGTGATGCAGAGGCAGCCGTTTTCTCTTCTGAAAAAAGGGGATTTTGTGCAGCAGATCCTGCACCAGCCCAAACGGGCAGAGCCATCCGCAGATAAACCGGCCGAATAGGCTTCCAAACAGGAAGAAAAATCCCAGTATGCCAAATGGAATCTGAAAACCCTGCTGGTTCAGCAATGCCTGAAGAGCCCCTAACGGGCAGGAAGCAACGGCTCCGGGACAGGAATAACAGTTCAGTCCCGGAACACAGGCATATTTCAGGCTGCCCTGGTATATTTTGCCGTTTAAAAATCCATACGCGTATCCATTTGTAAAAACAGTAAACATCAACTGTACTGTCAGCCGCAGTTTCTTCATTTTATCACCCAATCCCAATACATTCCATACAAATCATAATTGCTTTTCTCCAAATAACAGAAAATTGATCCAGCGAAGCGCCAATCACAAGAAACAGAACTCCTGTAAGCGCTCCATACAGCCACAAAACATGGTTATTCTTCCAGAAGCGCATTGATTTTTTCCTCCCATGCGGATTGTTCCATAGCGCCGACAACCGTATCTAAAATAGCGCCGTTTTTATCAATAAAAAATGTGGTGGGAACAGCGGTTACGTCCGTAAGAAGTCCCAGATACAAAGATTCATTCAATAGCAGGTGCGTGTAGTCCGCATTGGTCTGCGCAATCAAATTTGCGGCAAGCGCCATAGTATCCGAATCTGCGCCTTCCTGCACATCGCTGATAATCCCAATGATCTGAAACTCTTTGGGATCATATGCCCCGGATAATTCGCCAAGCCCCGGCATTTCATTCAGACATGGATTACAGTAGGTTGCCCATACATTCACCATGGTAAGTTCTGACTCTGAAAAAACATCAGAGGAAACAGAATTTCCATCCATATCTGTGCTTTCAAAATCAATCTGCATGGAATTTTCTTCCTGCTTTGATGACGACGCAGCTTCTGTTTCCGGAGTGGAACCGGCAGCGGTCTTTTCCTGGCTGTCAGCTGCCGCGCAGCCGCTGAATAATAAAGCTGGCAGGATCAAAAGCAGCAATCGTTTTTGGAATATTTTTTTCAAATTGAAATCCTCCTGTTTTAAAAAATATTGCAGCAGGCATCACGTTTCCTGCGGCCTGCATGTTTTGGATGAAAAATATTATAGAGTAGGATGCTGTAACGTGTCAAGCGGGGCAAGAATTTTGCATAACTTTTCAGAAAAGATACATACTACTTATAATAAAATTGACAAAGAAAAGGATGTGATCGCAATGAATCGCAAAGCGTACCGTATTTGCCTGATTATGATTATTATGGCAGCAGTTGTTTCCGGTATTTTTTATTACCGCTTAACACAAAAAAAAGAAATCGACCCCAATGAAGGCATATTTGTATGGAAAGATTCTTTCCCAGGGGCTCCCGTGGGAAGTGAAGCCGTATGAGTGCGAACAGTGAAACCGTTTATCTGAAAATCGATCAAAATGTGCTGGTATATGACAGGCATGTGACATTAGGTGATATCGCTTCCATTACAAGTTCCAATGAGGCAATGGTGCGTCAGCTGAAACAGAAGAAACTCTATACATTTCAGGAACCGACGAAACCTGGTAAAAGGTCGAAGATACAGCGCGAGATTTTTTCGATTTTAAAAATTATTGAAGCCATTCATGAGGATTATCCAAATGCGGAAATCGATAACCAGGGCGAAGCGGATTTTATTGTGGAATATAGAAAAGAACCGGCGCAGGCTCAATGGATTTCTGTCTGTAAATCAGTTTTGTTAAGCGTTATTGTATTTTTTGGAGGCGCGTTTACCATTATGTCGTTTAACAATGACATTGGGATTACGGAATTATTCGGGAAATTTTATTATCAGGTTATGGGCGCGGAATCCAGCGGATTTACCGAACTCGAAATCAGTTATTGTATTGGACTGGCTATCGGTATCCTGGTGTTTTTCAATCATTTTGGAAAGAAAAAGATAACTCCGGATCCCACACCGATCCAGGTTCAGCTTCGCAAATACGAACAGGATGTGGATACAACCTTTATCCAGAATGCAGGAAGAGGGGGCATGGAAATAGATGCTGGTTAATCATCTTTTTCTTGGGGCAATCGGTTTTATGAGCGGACTTGCGGTAGCCGGAGGTACGTTTGCGTTAATTATCGCAATCAGTGTAGTTCCCCGGATCATCGGCATGAGCAGGACGGCAAAGCAGGTGCTTTTTTATGAAAATATGATTATCCTGGGAGGGATTCTGGGAAATATCATTACGGTATTTCCGGAAATAGAGCTTCCGCTGGGACGGTTTATGCTGGTGTTATTTGGTATCGGAAGCGGCGTGCAGGTCGGCTGTCTTGTGATGGCGCTGGCGGAAATTATGAATGTGTTTCCGATTATGTTCCGCAGGTTAAAGCTGAAAATTGGTATGTCCTGGGTTATTACATCCCTGGCGGTCGGAAAGGTATTGGGTGGTCTCTGGTATTTTTTCACCCAGATAGGAGCCGGGGCATAGTATCCCTTTATGCGCAGAAAGCATGCGCAATATTAATGAATGAAAGGTGAGGTAATATTTTGGCGAAAGAAAAGAAAATCAGTAAGCAGAAGGCAGAGGAGCAGAAGGCATATAATGAATATGTGAAAGAAGTGACGCCTACCCATTCCCTGCCGAAAAATATGGCAAAAGCGTTTTTGGCAGGCGGGATTATCTGTGTAGTAGGGCAGGGGATTTTGCAGTATTGCGGAAGTCTGGGACTGGATAAGGATACTTCGGGCAGTTGGTGCAGTTTGGTTCTGGTTCTGCTCAGCGTTGTTTTAACCGGGTTTAATGTGTATCCGAAATTTGCGAATTTTGGCGGAGCAGGCGCGCTGGTTCCAATTACCGGATTTGCAAATTCCGTGGCGGCGCCCTGTATCGAGTTTAAAAAAGAAGGGCAGGTCTTTGGGATTGGATGCAAGATTTTTACGATTGCCGGGCCGGTGATTTTGTATGGAGTGTTTTCAAGCTGGCTTTTGGGTCTGGTGTATTGGACAGGGAAGTGTTTTGGAATTTGGTGAGAGAGAATAGAAAATTCGTATATGGAATAAGCGTTTATGGGCAGGGTGACGGACTGAAAGGTTCGCCAGCCTGCTTTTTGTTTTCGCCTTGAAATCCGAATGATTTATGAAGCAATCAACGTCAAATTGCATAATAAAAATAAAAAGATACAATAAGATATTGATATTATGTTAAAAAAATGTAATAATATAGGTACTTATTACGTTTACAATTTGTGCAGTTTTTCCATATTTGCATAACTGGCTTGGCCTGCAAGCTATATGCATCGGACATTCGGCTAATAGAAGAGAGGAGGAAGGGAGGAAGAAAAGGGAGAAAATAATCGCCGTGGGCTTGGAAAAGCCGTATCAGCTGTAAACAATAACGAAACGTTACACAATAAGTTGCAAATTCAAGAAAGGAAAGTAAATTATGAAGAAAAAAATTCTGTCAGGTATCCTTGCAGCTGCCATGCTGATTGGGATGGGGACGCAGGCATCGCAGTCTGTGCGTGCAGCGGACCCGGAGCCAATTGTATTGGAGAAGAGCACGCAGGGGAACCCGATTACCGGATTTGATGAAAATGGGGATCTGATTTATGCCGGTGATCCTGCTATTCTTGTGGATGGTGACACAGTATATCTTTATGTCGGGCATGATGCGCAGGCTGGTGGCGGCTCTTATAATATGCCTGACTATCTCTGCTATTCCACAAGGGATTTAAAGGAGTGGAAATACGAAGGCGTTACTATGAGTATGAAAAACGTAAGCTGGTCAGATGACAGCAGCGCCTGGGCAAGCCAGGTGATAAAATACAAAAATAAGTATTATCTGTTGTATTGCGCGGAGAATAAAGGCAGCAGAGGAAAGGAACTGGGCATAGCTGTTTCAGACAGCCCAACGGGGCCTTTTGTTGACAGAGGAGATTCGTTGTTTGACGAGCGGATTACCAATACGGAAACCTATGAGATACAGGACAACGGCGCCACGACGACAATTGCGAAAAAATATGGCAGAAGAGGCAGCTTTGGCTGGGAAGATATCGATCCTACCGCATGGATTGAAGAAGATGAAAACGGTGTGGAACATGTCTATATGGCATGGGGAAATACGAATCCATGGATGTGTGAGCTGGATCTCGACGGAAATAAAATGGACATAAAAGACCAGGACGGAGACGGCCAGATTACACAGGGTGACGATAAGGACATCTGGTACCAGAGGCATAATATACCAAATGAGCCTGCGGGCAATGGCAGCGGCCAGGTTAATTTTACAGAGGCACCTTATCTGTACCGCAGGCAGAATCAGTACGGGGAATATTATGGTAAATACTATATGTTCTTTGCAATGCACTGGCGGGAAGAAATGGGCTATGCCACAACAGATGACATCAGGAGCAATGAATGGACATATGGAGGCAAAGTAATGGAGCCTACGGCTACTTCCGATACGAATCATCCTGCAGTATTTGATTTCAAGGGGCATACATATTTTATCTATCACAATGGATCTATGCCGGCAGGAATGGGGCAGCGGCGTGTGATATGCATTGAAGAGTTAATATTTAATGAAGATGGTTCTATTAATTATATTCAGGAAACGTCTACAGGCCTGACTGGAATTGCAAGCACAATTACAAATGAGGCTGGACTGAAGATAGCGCATGAAGCTTTTAATAACTCTCTGCAGGATAGTTTTTATCCAATTATCGGCGATAAAGCAAAAAGTGTAAGCTTAAAGTCAGACGCGGCTGAAGCAGACGCCAAATGGGAGATTATACCGGGCAGGTATGGAAAAGCGAATCAGAGCTATGTATCGATTGAATCTTATAACAAACCGGGATTGTATCTGATGGCAGACAGTTCCCAAAATGTAGTTTTGGCACATGATCACAATGGAAATGCAACAGCTCCAAGTAATGGAATTACATCCGAATCTAAGAGCATGACATTTAAAACATACAAAGGTTTTGCGGGAGAAGGCGTCACCTTTGAGAGCCTTGCGTATCCGGGATATTATCTTACGGCTTCTGCAGACGGAAGTCTGACAGTCAGCCAGAATCCGGAAGTATCGGCATGTACGTTCTATATTGACAGTGAGAAAAAGGAAACTGTTGTGGAGTCTATTGTGGCACAGAAAACGAAGAGAGCTTATGAGAAGGGTGAGACAATAGCAACAAATGATATCCGTGTCAAACTGATATATAGTGATGGAACTGAGGAAATTATCAAAGAAGGCTTTACCGTTGACGCATCCGGAGTAGATGCCAGCAAGGCTGGAAAACAGAATCTGACTGTCACGTATCAGCCGGAAGGAAAGGATGCCATTACCTGTCAGGTGGGCATCACAATCTGGGATTATCCGGAGATCGAAGATCTGGACACTACGGAATAGCAGGATTTGGGAAACGGATGAGTAAGGATAGAAAAGTTCCTGAACACAGGAATCTTCTGCGATTCAGGAAGCAGAGATTTGAGCATGTGGAATAGGTTACCAGATTCCATAAAGAAAGGAGAACAGAAATGAGATTGAAAAAGATCGTAAGTGGAATACTTGCCTGCGCAATGGTGGTCACTTCTGTATTTGTGGGGGATGTGACAACGGCAAAGGCAGATGTAACTCTGCCAGACCCGATTGCAAAGTATGATTTTAATGAAGCATTGGCAGATAATGTAGAGGTTTTTGATAAAGGTCTTACAACTTATAGTGGTACGGTTTCGGAGTCCGATTATGTCACCGGGAGAAGTGGTGCGGACGAAGATAGGGCGCTGAAACTCGGTAAGTTTGGCCTGAGACTTCCTGAGAAAAATATTGGCAAGGCATATACAGTTTCCATGTGGGTAAACAGGACAGGTGATCTTACCAACTTTATGCCGATTATGTTTCTTGGAAGAGATGCAAATGGAGGATGGATTTGCGCTGCAGGTGCATGGGGGAATGCGAATAGAGCCATTTTGTGGGGCGGAAATAATGCGGATTCGATTCTTTCGGCGGATGAAGCGAGCTTTGACCTGGAGAAAGAGCAATGGGTGATGCTGACAATAACACAAAAGGATAATACTGTAAGCATTTATAAGAATGGCGCGTTGATTAAGAATATTACAACGAAGCTAAATGCATTAGACGGTGAAGAACAGAGAATCCATTTGGGTGTGAATCCTTATTCGGCTGACGGGGTATTCCCAGGTCTGGTCGATGATGTGTACATTTATAATCAGGCGCTGACAGCAAGACAGGTTCGTTTCTTGTATGACAATAAAACTGACGCAGATATTCTAAATGAGGAAGGAATTACTGCAACCTCACAGCTGAACATATATAAAGGCTTAACGAGGAAGATTAATGTAACGCTTCCGTCTGCAATTGCTGAAGAAGATATTACATTGGCATATACTTCCGCGGATGATTCTGTTGCAACTGTTTCCGGGGATGGCAAAGTAACAGGTGTGAAGGAGGGGAGTACGACTGTTACTGTCACAGCATCAATGGGATCTGTTTCAAAGACTGCAACCACAAAGATTACAGTTAGTGAAGTGCCAGAAGGTTTAGATCCGGAAGTAGCTGCAGAATATATTTTTAGCATTGCAGAAGATGGTAAACTGAAGGATGTATCCGGGCATGGGAATGATGCCACAATTCAAGGAAATAACATTACATTTAAACCTGTGGCATCTCCGGACGAACCAGGTGAGATGACGGTTGGAGCAGACAGTTATTTAGAACTTCCTTTAGGAATTATGGATTCTCTGGATGATCAGGAAGCATTTACCATTGAGACTACATTTGCAAAGAGTAAGGACTGCGGCGAGAATGCATGGTTATTCTGTCTGGGATCAAAAGTTCAAGGAACAGGTACTAACTATATGTTCCTATCTCCAAATTATGGCAAAACAACTCTGCGAGCCGGCATCAAAAACAGTTCTAGTGAGAAATTATTTGCAACTTCCATTCAGCCGGTTGTGGATCAGTGGTATACTGTAAATATGGTGTTTAATCATGGCACAGTGAAGCTTTACTGGAATGGGATATTAATTAATGGAAGCAATGGAGATAAACTGGAATCCGGCTACAGCATTATGAATGATGTTGTTACTCCAGGTACAGAAAATGGTATTCTGGGATATATTGGCAGATCCTGCTGGTCGGCTGATAAAACGTTCCAGGGTAAAATCTCATCCTTTAAGATTTATAACAAAGCGATGACGGATGAAGAGGTTCAGTTGAGCAGGCCGGAATATTTAGAAACGCTGCAGAAGACGCTGGATGAAGGTCTGGATGTCTATGATATTCTTGGGGTCAATACTTCTCCAGATGAGATAAGACATAACCTGCAGCTGCCATCGAATCTGGGAGAAACAGCCCTTGTATGGGAAACGAAGAATAAGAATATAATTTCAGAAAAAGGCGTAGTAAAGAATGGTACTTCAGATCAGGAAGTTACAATTACAGCATTGCTTAAATCCGGGGCACTTGAGGCGAAGAAAGAATTTAATCTGACAGTAAAAGCGCTGGATATTTCTAAGTTACAGGCACGGATAACAGAAGCTCAGAATATGCTTGAAGGTACGGAAGAGCTGGATGAGGCAGTGCAGGCAGCGTTGAATAAGGACGGAGTAAACAAAGCGATTGAACAGGCAAACGCGGCTATTACTGCTTCTTCCCAGACAGAGGTTGACAGTGCAGATAAGGCATTGGAGAAGGCTATGGATAATCTTTATCCAGCAAGCTGGACAGATCCGTTTGCATCTATCAATGATTCCAAAGCAGGCGAGACGGTAACAATGGCACCGGGTACAGAAGATACGTTAATTGCTATTCCGGACAAAGTGAAACCTTTTGTTACAGTGTCTTATACAGCCAGCCATCCGGATATTGCAGATGTTGACGAATCAACGGGCGTTGTTACGGCGAAAAAAGCCGGCTACAGTAAGATTACTACAATTGTAACTGCAAAATCCGATGATTTTGAAATGGAATACCAGACATTGGTAAAAGTTGATTTTGACTTCAGTGAAGTAAGTGCAGAAGCAGAGAAGAGCAGCATAGCAGCTGGCGAAACAACCGGAATTAAAGTTACTTTGCCAGAAGGCTTGAACTTGACGCCGACTCTTAGCGGTCAGGCAGAAAATGAATTTGTTTCTGTAGAAGAAAAAGACGGAAAAGTTACGATAACAGGTGTTGCAGAAGGAACAGGCTCTGTAACTATAATTGTAAGAGCAGGCGGAAAAATGAAAGCATTCCAGATTCCTGTTGAAGTTACGAAAGGCAGCGCTTCCACAGAGCCAGATCTCAGCGGTGTAACCGCATCAGCAGCTGCAGCAAGCATTGTCCAGGGCAGCACAACAAAGATTAATGTGAAGTATCCGGCAAATGTCCAGGCGGCAAATCCAGTTGCATCCTACAAAGCAAGTGGCGCGGTATCTGTAGATAAAAACGGAACCGTAACAGGAAACAGCGTTGGAGAAGGAACAGTAGTCGTAACTGTTACAGTGGGAAGCAAGAGTCGTGAATTGCCTTCAATTAAGATCACGGTAACGAAGAAACAGGACGACAACCAGGGTGGTCAGGAAGATACTACCGTGAATATTTCCAAAGCAAAGATAAAAGCAAAAGCGACCAAGATTGCAAAAGGCAAGACAACTACGATTTCCATTACATATCCGAATACGGCTACAAAAGCAGCGGCAAAGGTTACCTACAAGGCAAGCGGCGCAGTATCTGTTAATAAATCAGGAAAAGTAACTGGCAAGAAAGCTGGAAAGGGAACCGTTACAGTAACCATCAAAGCTTCCGGCCAGAAGACGGTTACAAAGAAAATCACGGTTAATGTAGGCGATATCAACGGAAAGAGCAGCGTAAAAGTAAAGAAATCCATTACCCTGAAAGTAAAAGGTATCTCCGGTAAGGTAAAATGGTCTGTGAACAAGAAAAAACTGGCAAGCATTTCCAGCAAAGGAAAATTAAAAGCAAAGAAAGCCGGAAAAGTGAAGGTAACGGCAAAAGTCGGCAAAGTTACAATGACAAAGACTATCACTATTAAAAAATAGGAGATGGAAGTCAGGAGGTAATTGATATGAAGCAAAAAATTGCAAAAAGATTATTTGCTGCATGTCTGGCTGCAGGTCTGACAGTGGGCGCTTTGTCCACTGCCGGACTTGGCATAAAAGCGGCGGCAGATGATAATGTCGATATTCAGCAGGTGGTCGATGCAGGCCTGACGATTCGGGAATCTGAGGTGAATCAGCTGCTGGCAGGGGATTTAAAGCTTCCAAAGACTGTGGATGGACTGGCAGATGCAAGTATCAGCTACAGCGTTAATGGTGCAGATGCAGACTATGTATCCGTGCAGGAAGGCAAAGATGGCGCTTATCTGAAAATTACAAGGCCTCGTGCAGGAAAAGGCAATTATAAATTTACACTGACGGCTTCTGTTACAGCGGATGGAAAAACAGCGCAGAAAGAGTTCCCGCTTACGATTTGGCAGGGATTATCAGAAGATGATTATGCCGGTTATCTGTATGTCTGCTTCTCTGTTGCAGAGGGTGCGGGGCCAAGCAATGACCGTGATGTGGATGTACAGCAGCTTCACTTTTTCCTGAGTGAAGACGGGCTGAACTGGACTGCATTGAACGGATGTCAGCCTCTGTTTCTGACAGGCAGCGATTACGCGGATAAAATTGTAAAATCCGGGGCAAACAGTATCAACTATGAAGTGGCGGAAGGAACGGATATCAGTAAGACAGTCAGCGGTGATGCATCGGTATTGTTCCCGTTTGAGGGTAATGATCAGGGTGTCCGCGATCCTTATATTATCCGCGGCAGTAAAAAGGATGGAAGCGATTCTGAGAAAGCATGGATTCTTGCAACCGATCTGAATACCCATTCTTCCAAGTACGGCGGAGACAGAGGAGCTAATAAAATTGGAAGCTGGGGCCAGACAACGGAGTTTGGCAAAGGAAGCACCAATCTGTTTATCTATGAAACGGATGACTGGGTACACTGGACGAGACGTTATATTGATGTGGGAAATGATGAAGACGGCAATCCAATCGGTATGGGCATGGCATGGGCGCCGGAAGCAATTTATAATCCTGATAAGGACAATTATCTGGTATACTGGTCTTCCCGTGTAACGACGGATGACCGCACCAGAGATCGTCTGTACTGCTGCGAGACAAAAGATTTTGTTACCTTCGGTCCGACAAAGCTGTATGAAGAAGAGCCGTTTTATAAGAATCACAACAAAGGCAATGACGGATATGGAAATATTGATACTTCACAGCTCTGGGTTGCAGGAACAGATGAAGATGGAAAAGAAACGCCTTACGGCACTCTGTATCGTGTGGTAAAAGATGAATCAAACAACCATATTGAGCTGATGAGTGCTGACACGGTACTTGATCCGGAGAAAGATTATGACAAAACCAGTCCGGTTCGTATTACTCCATATACATTGGATGGCAAAACGTACAGTACACTTGAGGATCTCAATTCTCTGGAAAATGACACAAATGGCCTGAAACGTGCGGAGATTGTTTATAACTGGTTTATCAATGAATCTGTGGGTAATCATTTTACCAAGATTCCCCAGAAAGGCATTGAGAAGTTTACAGGAGCCTATGAGGGCGCAACGATGTTTAAATTTATCGATCGGGATGAATGGTGTGTCATGATTGATTTTTATGGCAGCATGAGAGTCCGTTATGAGCCGTATACCACGACAGATTTATCCAAACCGGACAGCATAGAGAAAATGTCAGGCGGGTATGGACGTACTGGCGGAGATATCGGAACTCATGGCGGCATGATTCCGATTACGGTAAAAGAGTACAATACCTTAATTGATACTTATAATGACAAATCAAATATGACAGAGGCGGCATTGGAAAATTACCATGAAATTCCATATATTTCCGTTGATGAAAGGAGTCTGAAAGAGAATCTCAAAGAGAAAGCGGACGAACTGGCAGCGCTGACGGCGGATAACACGAAAAAGTCCCTGTACAGCGACGGCGTATGGGCGCAGATTGGGAAACTGGCTGCGCAGATGACAGAGATGAGTGGGAACGATGTAATATCTGTTTCCACAGTCAGCAGAATGATTAGCCGTGCCGATGCGTTAGTTGCGAATACACTGCTGGAAATTCCGGTGGTAGAAGCGGAAGACGTAGCGCTCAGCGTTTATTCAGTTTCCCTTTCCGTTGGGGGAAGCAAGGAGCTGAAAGCAGAAGTCAGCCCTGAATCAGCAGCGGACAAGACAATTACATGGAGCAGCGATTCCGACGCGGTAACGGTAGCCAATGGCAAAGTTACAGCAGTAAAAGCAGGAACCGCAAAGATTACCGCCGAAACGAAAAACGGCAAAAAGGCAGTATGTACTGTAACAGTTAAATAATTATCAATGATAAAAGAGTGAAAGAAGAGTTTCCGTAGAGAAACTCTTCTTTCACTGGCTTTTGGGAACAATAAACAATAGAGAATCAGGAGTTTAATTATGGTAACATCCATTGCGAGACAAAGTGTTATAATAAAATGTAATATGCAGGCATCTGTTCTTCTGGGCAATTATGAATTTTATTATGCCGCAGGACTATTCTGCCAGATCAGGAAGCTTTCCACAGAAGAAGATATCCTGCCGGAAGCATTGTCCAGGCTGATTTTACCGGAGCTGAAAAAAGCTTCCGGAAAAGATCCAAAAGAACAGTATCTAATCAAACTGCTTTCCGGTTATGAACCGTCAGAAGAGTATGATGATCAGATGAAAGAGCTTTTGCTCTGGGGATTAAACGAGGAGCGTATCTGGCAGATAAATTAGCAGGAAATGTAGTTACGGTTCATGGGTCAGGAATGCGCACTGGCTGCGCATTCCGTGAGAATATGATACAGTAGTGAGGGGCGGTTTTTGCGCAGCAAAGTTTGGAATGCCGCCCCGAATCGTTACTATGAGCGACCCACAGGCTGAGAATAGTAACGAAGTGTATGATTTTGTAGTGAAAAGTATTGTATTAGCATTGAATTAGAAATAGATTTGCATTATTATGAACAGAAAGGATTTAGATCAATGCATTAGATACCTTTTAAATGTTTTAAGTATGGTGATTTATAGTGAAAGGAAAAACATATGAGCGAAGCATTAAATATGTCGGTATCGCAAGTATTTAATAAGGATGGAAAAAAATATGCCTTTGTGTCTTTTACAGACGGAACACGGCAGGCAGAGGGGCAGATCCCTGACTGCAAAATTACTGCCAGACAGGGATTTGATGAAGCGGAAGCAAAGCTGCTGGAACATTATATGAAAGAAAACCTTTCTCAGCTGAAAAAAATGGCTTCCAGCGTCCGTGTGATGAATGCGTTTATGCATGATTAACCGCAGTTGGGATATACTATGGAAAATGGCAGGAGGTAAAACGATGTTAGAATATTCTATGTTATATCCCAGGACAACGTTGTCCAGACGCGCGGTATCCCTGGACGGTATGTGGAAATTTTGTTTGGATGAGCAGGAAACGGGGGAAAAATCCGGCTGGACATTTGGCATTCCGGGAAATGAACTGATTCCGGTACCCGCAAGTTTTCAGGATTTTTATACAGAAAAAGAGATCCGTGATTATGCGGGAGATTTCTGGTATGAAAAGGATATGTTTGTGCCGGAAGAATGGGAAGGAAGGGAGCTTTTTCTCCGTTTTGGCGCAGCCACGCACAGGGCTGTTGTATATGTAAACGGGACAAAGATTACGGAGCATGAAGGCGGATTTCTCCCATTTCTTGCCAATGTGACAAGGGTTGTCCGGTATGGCGCATCTAATAAAGTAGTTGTAAAAGTGAATAATGAACTGACGGTGACCAATATTCCATGTGGTGAAACGGCCAGGTTAGCAAACGGCAGAAAAATCAGCAAGCCTTACTTCGATTTTTTCAATTATTCCGGCCTGCAGAGATCGGTATATCTTCTGGCGCTTCCCAAAGAATATATTTTTGATTTCGACTTAAATTATGAAATTTCCGGGAAAGACGCTAATATACAGTATCGTGTAAAGACGACCGGAGGGCATTCCGTGATGCTTACCCTGTATGATGAAGAGGGCAGGATAGCTGCGCAGGCAAAGGGAACCGATGGGACAATGGAAGTGAAAAATGCCAGGCTCTGGCGCGTGCGTGATGCGTATCTGTACAAGCTGGTGATTCGTATTATGGATGGGGAACGTATTGTGGACGAGTATCAGCAGGAAATTGGAATCCGGACGATAGAGGTGAAGAATACATTGATTCTGCTGAACGGGGAGCCGGTATATCTGAGAGGATTTGGAAAACACGAAGACAGTGATATTGTTGGCCGGGGATTTCATATCGGTGTGATGAAGCGGGATTTTGAGCTGATGAAATGGATTGGCGCGAACTCTTTTAGGACGGCGCATTACCCTTACAGTGAGGAGATTTATCAGATGGCTGACAGAGAGGGCTTTCTGATTATTGACGAAGTGGCCGCTGTGGGTATGTTTGAAAGCCTGATGAATTTTATGGAAGCGAGTACGGGCAAAAAAACAGCTTTTTTTGAAAAAGAGACAACCCCGGTGCTGCTTATGGCTCATAAAAGAGCGATCGAAGAGATGATTACCAGAGATAAAAACCACCCTTCTGTGATTGCCTGGAGCCTCTTAAATGAGCCGGAAACGACAAATGAAGCGGCAGTTCCCTATTTTGAAGAGGTATTTCAGCTTGCCCGCCAACTAGATGTGCAAAAACGGCCGCGGACGTTTGCTTTGATTATGAATTCTGTGCCGGGAGCCTGCAAGTGTTATCCGTTCAGTGATATGATTGCGTTAAACCGGTATTTTGGCTGGTATGTAAAGGGCGGGCATGAAATTGCGGAAGCGGAAGCGCTGTTTCGGAAGGAAATGGACGCCTGGAAAGCGCTGAACCTGAACAAGCCCTTTATTTTTTCGGAATATGGCGCGGATACTTTGGGGTCAGAGCACAAATTGCCTTCTGTTATGTGGAGCCAGGAATATCAGGAAGAATATCTGAAAATGACAAATGCGGTGTTTGATTCCTATGATTTTATCAAAGGCGAGCAGATCTGGAACTTTGCGGATTTCCAGACGACAGAAGGTATCCTGCGTGTAAATGGCAACAAAAAGGGCGTGTTCACCAGACAGCGCCAGCCGAAAGATGCGGCGTATCTCTTGCGGAAACGGTGGAAGGAGCTGCCTTTGGATTATAAAAGATAGAAAAAACTGGCAAAAATGATTTTTTTTGCCGGGTTGAAGTAATTTTGGTTTCGTGGTACAATAGTCCACATAATAGGACAGCGGAGGATTACCATGAACAGATTAAAAGCAATTTTGGCGGTTCTTCTGATAACCGCCATTTTTACTGTATCGGGGACGGAGCATATTTATGCGGCTCAGATAGGGGGGATGCAGAGATTTTTCTCTTCGCTTTTTGGAGCAAAGGGCGCGGATGCGGCAGACAAGGGTGATCTGGTAGTCGTATTGGACGCGGGGCATGGCGGTTATGATAACGGCGCGGTCGGGAATGGATTGAAGGAGAAAGCGCTTACACTCAAAATTGCCGGATACTGCAAAGCGGAACTGGAAAAATATAAGGGCGTCAAGGTGTATATGACCCGTGCAAACGATACTTATTTGGCGCTGGATAAACGAGTTTCAATTGCTTCCGGCGTGAAAGCGGATGTATTTGTCAGCATACACATCAATTCCGCTGGGATTTCTTCTGCAAACGGAGCGGAAGTTTTTTATCCCAATTCCAATTATAAACCGTCCATTGGGGCGGAAGGCAAAAAGCTTGCAAATGGGATTCAGAAGAATTTAACTGCCTTAGGCCTGCGGAGCAGGGGAATTAAGACTTTAAATTCCCAGAATGGCTCGACCTATCCGGACGGCTCTCCCTCGGATTATTACGCTGTGATTCGAGGTTCTAAAAATGCCGGTTTTCCGGGAATTATTGTGGAACATGCTTTTATTTCCAATGCGTCGGACGCTAAGACATTCCTCAGTACGAATACGGCGTTAAAGAAGCTGGGGATTGCGGATGCAAAAGGAATTGCGGCAAGCTACGGACTGAAGAAATCAGAGGACAGCACGGATACGCTGCAGAAGACGAAAATTACCCGGCTGGTAGGCAAATCGTCCAAAAGCGTATCATTGAAGTGGAATAAGGTGGCGGGTGCAGGCGGCTATGAAATATACCGCAGCACGAAGAAAAATGGTTCTTACAGCAGAGTTGCGACAGTGAAGAAAGCCGGCAGCGTTACCTATACAGACAAGACGGTTAAGAATGGCAAGAATTATTATTATAAGATTCGGGCATATAAGGGATCTGGAGACAGTAAAATAACGTCTGGTTTCTGCACGGCACAGAATGTAAAGCTTTTGAAAAAGCCGGCGATTTCCGCAAAATCCCAGGCCGCCAAGATTAAAGTCAGCTGGAAAAAAGTTGGGGGAGCGGCCAAATATGAGATTTACCGCTGTACTTCCAAAAACGGCAGCTTTAAGAAGATTGCTACCGTAAAAGACGCAGCGTCTTATATGGATACCAAGAAAAAGTCAAATAAAACATATTACTACAAAGTACGTGCAGTAGGCAGCGGCATACAGGGAAATACCTACAGTTCATTCAGTGAAATTGAACAGATCAAGGCAAAATAAACAAATAGAAGAAATCCATAGGATTTCTTCTATTTGTTTTTGCATAGAATCTGTTCAAAAATGAGTCCGGCTCCCATCCAAAGAGGTAAATAGTCCCAGCGGATCAGGCCGTTTACGTTTAGCCTGGCATTGCTGTAGTCCCAGGGGCATAATTTGTGTTTTTTTAACAGGCTTCCGCTGAAATATTCAAAAGAGAGAATCCCGGCGCCATAGATTCCGCCGCGCAGCATGGTGGGCAGTTTTTTCATCAGTGGGTAGGTTTCGCCGATAATGGAGGCCATTCCATAAATTGGAAACATCCAGATAGAGGTGTTTCCGGTCAGGGTAAAGTCTTTTTTGCGAAAGGAACCCAGCGAAGTATAAATGATTTCCATGCACCATCCGGTCAGGCCGCAGATGGCAAAGTTTTTTTTCAGTCGATGTTTTTTCATGGGCTTAGTTTGTACAGAAAGCGGGAGGAATATACCGCACTTGTAAAATTCCATATTCTATCATATAATAATACGGATGCTTGAAATGCTCTGGAAACAGAAAAGAGGTGCATAGAATGAAACAATTAAAACAGCTGGCAGAACGTCTGGACTATACCTGCCTGCAGGGAAGTATGGAAAAGGAGATCACGGATATTATCTATGATTCCAGAAAAGCAGTAAAAGATTCTCTGTTTGTCTGTATAAAAGGAACTGTAGTGGATGGACATGGTTTTGCGGCGGAAGTGGCTGCAAAGGGCGCCACAGTACTTGTGGTATCGGAAGATGTGGAAGCGCCAGTAGACGTAACGGTGCTGAAAGTGAAGGATACCAGATATGCATTGGCGCTGCTGTCGGCAGCATATTTTGATTATCCTGCCGAATCGCTGAAAGTGATTGGTGTGACGGGGACAAAAGGTAAGACGACGACGACGTATATGGTAAAATCTATTTTGGAAGGAGCCGGTTACCGGGTAGGACTGATTGGCACGATTGAGACGGTGATCGGAGAGCAGGTGATTCCTTCTGCGAATACGACGCCGGAATCGTATCTGGTGCAGAAGTATTTTCGAGATATGCTGGATGCTTCCTGCGACTGCTGTGTGATGGAAGTTTCCTCCCAGGGGCTTATGATGCACAGGACGGCGGGTTTTCAGTTTGAAATCGGGATTTTTACCAATATTGAACCGGATCATATCGGGCCGGGAGAACATGCTTCTTTTGAGGAGTATATGGCATGCAAGGGGCTTTTGTTCCGGCAGTGCCGGATTGGAATTGTAAATGCGGATGATGTGCATTATCAGGATATATTAAAGGGGCATACCTGCCAGGTAGAGACATTTGGATTGTCGGAAACGGCGGATTTGTATGCGTCGGATATCCGGCTGGTGCATAAACCAGGATATCTGGGTGTGGCGTATCATGTCTCCGGCTGTCTGGATTTTGACGTTGAGGTGGATGTGCCGGGCAGATTCAGTGTCTACAATTCCCTGACAGCGATCGCTATCTGCCGTCATTTTCAGGTCAGGACAGATGTTATGCGGCAGGCATTAAAAGGGGCAAAGACAAAGGGAAGGATTGAGATGGTAAAAGTTTCGGATGAATTTACCCTGATGATTGATTATGCCCATAATGCTATGAGTTTAAAGAGCCTTCTTACTACTTTGCGGGAGTATGAACCGGGCAGGCTGATATGTCTGTTTGGATGCGGCGGCAACCGTGCGAGGGCAAGACGTTTTGAAATGGGCGAGGTATCCGGGAATATGGCGGATCTGACCATTATTACATCGGATAATCCAAGGGATGAAGAACCGCAGACAATTATGGATGATATCAAAACCGGGATTCATAAAACGAATGGACGCTATGTAGAGATTATAGACCGCAAGGAAGCCATCCGTTATGCGATTACACATGGAGAGCCTGGAGATGTTATTGTACTGGCCGGAAAAGGACATGAGGATTACCAGGAAATCCGGGGTGTAAAATATCCGATGGATGAGCGGGTTTTGATCGCAGAGGTTTTGCAGGAAATACGGGTATCCCTTTATGCGCAGATAGACGCGCAATAATAAGGAAACACCCTCCGGGTATCCCTCTATGCGCAGATAGAAGCGCAATAATAAGGTAACACAGGCAAGGTAGGCAGGTGGTAGTATGCCGGATAGGTATGCCAATATTATTATAGATATATCACATGAAAAACTGGACAGAAGTTTCCAATACCGGATACCGGAAGATTTATACGCGCAGGTATATCCTGGCGTTGCGGTAAATGTCCCGTTTGGAAAGGGAAACCGCCAGATTCGGGGATTTGTCATAGAAGTGACGGAACGGGCGGAATTTGATCCGGGGAAGCTAAAGGAAATTGACTCCATTGCGTCGGACGCCATGGCGATTGAGTCGCAATTGATTGCATTAGCGGCCTGGATGCGCAGAAATTACGGCGCGACGATGAACCAGGCTTTAAAAGCGGTGATTCCTGTAAAGCGGAAGGCAAAGGCAAAAGAAAAGCGCATGGTTTGTCTTATAATGGAGAAAGAGGCGGCCAGGGCGCAGCTTGAAGAATTTACCAGAAGGCACAATACGGCACGGGCAAGACTGCTGGAAGAATTATTGGCACATCCGGAGATTTCATATGAGATTGTAACCGGAAAACTGAATATAACGGCAAATGTCATACGGGCATTGGAAGAAAAAAATATTTTGAAAGTTGTGCATGAGGTGGATTACCGGAATCCCGTCGGGCATCTGCAGCAGACCGGACGCCAGGTGGAACTGAGTGAGGCGCAGAGACAGGTAACAGACAGGGTACTTGCCGACCTGCATCAGGGCATACACAAAACATACCTGCTCCATGGCGTGACGGGAAGCGGCAAGACGGAAGTCTATATGGAACTGATTGCGGATGTGGTTTCCCAGGGAAAACAGGCGATTATGCTGATCCCGGAAATTGCGCTTACTTATCAGACGGTGATGCGCTTTTACGGACGGTTCGGCGGACGGGTTTCTATTATGAATTCCAGATTATCTTATGGGGAACGTTACGATCAGTTCCTTCGGGCCAAAAAAGGAGAAATTGATATTATAATCGGTCCCCGATCGGCATTGTTTACCCCTTTTTTGCAGTTGGGGCTGATTATTATTGACGAAGAGCATGAGGGAAGTTATAAAAGTGAAACTCTGCCGAAATATCATGCCAGGGAAACTGCGATTGAACGGGCACGGGCAGCAGGGGCGTCTGTTATTCTGGGTTCCGCGACCCCTTCTGTAGACAGCTATTACAAAGCGGAGCGGGGGGAATATCAGCTTCTGGAATTGAAGAAGCGGGTGGCGGATAAACCTCTGCCGGTTTGCAATGTGATTGACCTAAGAGAGGAACTGAGGGCGGGGAATCATTCGATCTTAAGCCGCAGACTGCAGCAGCTGATCGAGGATCGTCTGGCAAAGAAACAGCAGATCATGCTGTTTTTAAACCGCAGGGGGCTTATGAGTTTTGTATCTTGCCGTGCCTGCGGCCATGTGATAAAATGTCCGCACTGTGATGTTTCATTAAGCCTGCATTACGGAGGAACGCTGAACTGCCATTATTGCGGATACAGTGAACCGCTGCCTGGGGCCTGTCCCAAATGTGGATCGAGGCATATCGGCGGTTTTCGGGCGGGGACGCAGAAAATAGAAGAAATTGTAAAACAGCGTTTTCCAAAGGCGAGGACGCTTCGGATGGATCTGGATACGACGAGGAGTAAAAATGGCTACGAACAGATTTTATCCGCCTTTGCCAATCAGGAAGCGGATATTCTGATTGGAACACAGATGATAGTAAAAGGGCATGATTTTCCCAATGTAACGCTGGTGGGGATTCTGGCAGCGGATTTGTCTTTGTATACAGGAGATTACCGTGCCGCGGAGCGGACGTTTCAGCTTCTGACCCAGGCAGCCGGCAGGGCAGGCAGAGGAAGCAGCGCCGGTGAAGTGATGATACAGACCTATAATCCCGGGCATTATAGTATTGTGGCGGCAAAGCAGCAGGATTATCAGGCGTTTTACAGGGAAGAGATTGCGGTGCGGCGGCTGATGTCCTATCCTCCGGTATCACATATGGCTCTGATTGTCTTTGCGTCCGGGAAAAAAGAGGATGCGGGGAGGGCGGCGGGATATCTTGCTGCGCTGATTAAAAAGGCGCGGATTGACGGCCTTCAGATGATAGGCCCGGCAAGCGCGGCAGTTGCAAAGGTCAACGATATCTATCGGAACGTTATTTATTTGAAACATAGAGATTATGAACAGCTTGTTATGTTAAAGGACAGGATTGAGCTGTTTTTAAAGGACAGGGCAGATATGAAACAAATCACGGTTTCATTTGATTTTAATCCCATGAATGGACTGTAACAGGAACGTGTATCAGAAGGAGGAAAATATGGCGCTCAGGACGATAAGACTGCAGGGGGACCCGGTGCTGAATAAAGTGTGCAGGGAAGTAAAAGAAATTACCCCGAAGATTCAGATTTTAATTGAAGATATGCTGGAGACAATGTATGAAGCGGAAGGAGTAGGGCTTGCCGCGCCGCAGGTTGGGATTTTGAAAAGAATCGTAACGATTGATGTCGGGGATGGCCCGCTTGTACTGATCAATCCCAAGATTATAGAATCCGACGGGGAACAAACCGGAGGAGAGGGCTGTCTGAGCCTTCCTGGCAAAGCAGGGCGGGTGACAAGGCCAAACCATGTAATAGCCAGGGCATATAATGAGAAGATGGAAGAATTTGAAGTGGAAGGGACAGAGCTGTTAGCGAGGGCGATCTGCCATGAACTGGATCATCTGGAGGGCCATATGTATACGGAGTGGGTAGAAGGGGATCTGTACGATGTGGAATATGAGGACGAGGAGTGATGTAATGCGGGTAATTTTTATGGGAACGCCGGATTTTGCAACAGGAACGCTTGAGGCAGTGATAGAGGCAGGATACGATGTCGTCCTGGCTGTTACGCAGCCGGATAAACAGAAAGGCAGAGGAAAAGCCCTGCAGGCGCCTCCGGTGAAAGCATGCGCTCTGGCTCATGGAATCGAGGTGTACCAGCCTAAGAAGATTCGGGAAGCAGAATGTGTGGAGTATCTGAGGGGATATCAGCCGGATATGATTATTGTGGCGGCTTTTGGACAGATTTTGCCCAAAGAGATTTTAGAGATGCCCCGATATGGCTGTGTCAATGTCCATGCTTCCCTGCTGCCGAATTACCGGGGCGCAGCGCCGATTCAGTGGGCTGTGATTAACGGAGATGCCGTGTCCGGTGTGACAACGATGCGTATGGATGAGGGGCTGGATACCGGAGATATCATTGAAAAAGCGGAAGTCATACTGGCGGAAGACGAGACAGGGGGAAGCCTGTTTGACCGGCTTTCAAAAGTGGGGGCAGAACTTTGTGTACACACTATGCAGTCAATTGAGGCGGGGACTGCCGTTTATACGAAGCAGGATGAATCAGAAGCAACCCATGTGGGCATGATCTCTAAACAGATGGGGAACATTGACTGGAGCAGGCCCGCCAGGGAAATCGAGCGGCTGATCCGGGGACTGAATCCCTGGCCAAGCGCTTATACTTTATTACACGGCAAAACTCTGAAAATCTGGCGGGCAGCCGTAGAACCAGGCGGGGACAGCCAAGCGGCAGGGATGGTAATTTCCGTAACGAAAAAGGAATGCAAAGTACAGACTGGCGAAGGTATCCTTTCCCTTCTCGAAGTTCAGTTAGAAGGGAAGAAGCGAATGGAGATCGAAGCGTTTCTGCGGGGATATAAGGTGACGGAAGGTGCCCAATTGTGCAGATAAAAGAATCTGTATGCAGTATAAGTAAGGAGATGAGATAATATGAGATTTGGATATTACAGCTGGATAGATCCGACGTATCTGCTCGTTATTTTCGGTGCGTTAATCTGTATGATTGCGTCCGCAAGGGTGAAAACAACGTTTGGCAAATATTCCCGTTTCCGCAGTATGAGTAATATGACCGGAGCGCAGGCGGCGGAGCGTATCTTGCGCACAGCGGGAATCTATGATGTGGCCATACGCCATGTGTCCGGAAATCTGACCGATCATTATAATCCCAGAAATAAGACGCTGAATTTGTCGGACAGCGTATACGGTTCTGCTTCGGTAGCGGCAGTGGGCGTGGCGGCGCATGAGTGCGGACATGCCATTCAGCATCAGAAATCTTATGCGCCGCTTGCGATTCGAAGCGCAATCGTTCCTGTGGCCAATATCGGATCGACACTGGCCTGGCCGTTTATCCTTATTGGTATGTTTTTTACCAGCAGCACAGGCAGCCTGTTAATCAATATTGGTATTTTTTGTTTTTCATTTGCCGTGCTGTTTCAGCTTGTGACGCTTCCGGTGGAATTTAATGCGTCAGGCAGGGCTTTGGTAATGTTAGAACATACCGGGATGTTAACTTCTGACGAGCTTAAAAAGACAAGAAAAGTACTGCGGGCGGCAGCTCTTACCTATGTGGCCAGTGCAGCGGCAGCGATTCTGCAGCTTCTTAGGCTTTTGATTTTGTTTGGAGGAAGAAATGACGACTGACGGGGTAAACAGCAGGGAGCTTGCATTGGAAGTTCTGCTTGCTGTGGAAAAAGAAGAGGAATATTGTCATGTTATATTGTCTGCTGTTCTGGAAAAGTACCAATATCTGACCAAGCAGGAGCGCAGCTTTCTGACCAGGCTGTGTAACGGAACCATCGAACGGACAATTGAGCTGGATTATGTGATCAATCAGTTTTCCAGGACAAAGGTGAACAAGATGAAGCCTGTGATCCGTTGTATTCTGCGGATGGGTGTATATCAGTTAAAATATATGGATTCCGTACCGGCTTCCGCTGCCTGTAATGAGGCGGTTAAACTGGCGGAGCGAAAAGGCTTCCGGAATCTGAAGGGATTTGTAAACGGAGTGCTGCGGAACATCAGCAGGAATCTTTATCACGTCGAATATCCGGAAGAAGAAAAAGCGCCCCTGTACGCGGCGTCGATTCGTTTTTCCATTCCGGAATGGATGCTTGCGCAATGGAGCGGAGCTTATGGGATGGAAAAAGCAAAGTCCATAGCAGCGGCATTCCAGAAGGAAGCAAGAATGGCTGTACGCACAAACCGGATGAAAACCAGCCCGGAGCAGCTTACAGAAGCGCTTGCCAAGAGGGGCATATCCGCCGAACGGGTGTATCTGGAAGAATATCCGGATTTTAACTGTGCGCTGTATCTGTCCGGATACGATTATCTGTCGGCCATTCCGGAGTTTCTGGAGGGGCAGTTTATGGTGCAGGATGTGGCTTCCATGCTCGCCGCCTGCCTGGCAGCTCCAAAACCGGGGGATTATGTGATAGACGTCTGTGGCGCACCAGGTTCTAAAAGCCTGTATGCAGCAGAATTGTTACATGGCACAGGCATGGTGGAAGCAAGGGATGTCAGTGATTCTAAAATCAGTTTGATCGACGAAAATATAAAACGGTGCGATATGCAGAATATTCGTACAAGAAAGTGGGATGCACGGGTATTGGATAAAGCTTCTGTGGAAAAAGCAGATTTGGTGCTTGCCGATCTGCCCTGTTCCGGACTTGGCGTATTACGGAAAAAGCCGGATATCCGTTATCGTATGACAGAAGAACAGGAACAAAGCCTTGTGCTGCTTCAGCGGGAAATTTTGTCAGTCGTCTGCCGCTATGTAAAACCAGGCGGAACGCTGCTGTATTCTACCTGTACCATCGATCGAATGGAAAATGAGGAGAATACGGCGTGGTTTTTAGAGCAGAATCCGCAGTTTTCTTTGGATTTTGAGCGGCAGTTTTTCCCGGATGAAGGCGAGCTCGACGGCTTTTATATCGCCAGATTTGTCCATACAAAAAACAGAGGGGGATTATGAACGAAAAACCAGATATCAAATCAATGAATATAACAGAGCTGACAGAATTTGTAACGGCATTGGGAGAAAAGCCCTTCCGGGCAAGACAGCTGTATCAGTGGATGCATCAGAAACTGTCGTCATCCATCGATGAGATGACCAATCTTCCGCTTGCATTCCGGGAAACGTTAAAGCGGGAGAGCAGATATATTTCGCTTAAGCAGGTACAGGTACAGGTTTCCAAAGAAGACGGCACCAGAAAATACCTGTTTTTGCTGGAGGATGGGAATGTCATTGAAAGTGTGCGGATGCGCTACAAATTTGGCAATTCCGTCTGTATTTCTTCCCAGGCAGGCTGCCGTATGGCATGCAGATTCTGTGCTTCCGGGATTGGCGGACTGGTACGGGGGCTTACGCCATCGGAGATGTTAGAACAGATTTACCGGATTCAGGAAGACATCGGGGAGCGGGTTTCCCATGTGGTAGTAATGGGAACCGGGGAGCCTTTAGACAATTATGAGAATCTTCTGCAATTTATAGCATTGTTATGCGACGACAAGGGGTTAAATATCGGGCAGAGGAACCTGACGGTATCAACCTGCGGGATTGTGCCGAATATGCGCAGGCTGGCGGAAGAAAAACTGCAGATTACCCTGGCGCTTTCTTTACATGCGCCTTCCCAGGCGAAGCGGAAAGAGTTGATGCCGGTTGCGGGAACATATGATATGTATGAGGTTTTGGGAGCCTGCCAGTACTATTTTGAACAAACAGGGCGGCGCATGACATTTGAATACAGTCTTTTAGCCGGGGTAAATGATGGAGATGAGGACGCAAAAGCCCTGGCGGATCTTCTTAAGGGCATGAACTGCCATGTCAATTTAATCCCGGTGAACCCGGTTACAGAACATAAATTCCGGGGGCCTGAGCCAAAGAGAGTACTTTCTTTTAAAAATAATCTTGAAAAAAATGGAATAAATGTTACTATTAGAAGAGAAATGGGCAGGGATATTGACGCTGCCTGCGGACAGTTGAGGAAGAGATATGTGGAAGGGCGGTGATTTTCTTGAAAACATTTTCTTTAACCGATATTGGCATGTGCCGGAAGATGAATCAGGACTGCTTTTATACATCCGAGCTTCCAGTGGGGAATCTACCGAACCTGTTTCTGGTGGCAGACGGCATGGGAGGCCATAATGCCGGGGAATACGCGTCGAAGCATACAGCGGATACGATTGCGGAAGTAGCTGGGGCATCCACCAGGACAGATCCGGAGTGGATTTTAGAAGAGGCCATTCAGGCGGCGAATACAGAATTGATTGAGCAAGCAGAGGCGGATATGTCTTTGTGGGGAATGGGAACAACTGTGGTTGCCGCTGTTATTTCAGAAGGCTGGATTTATGTTGCGAATGTAGGAGACAGCCGTCTGTATCTGATCAATGACAGCATCCGGCAGATTACAAGAGATCATTCCTATGTGGAAGAAATGGTCAGGCGCGGCAGGATTGACCGGGCGGAAGCGAGAAAACATCCGAATAAGAACATTATTACAAGGGCAGTCGGCGCTGCAAAAGAGATTGAAATAGATTTTTTTAAAACCTGCATACAGCCGGGGGATGAGATATTGTTATGTTCTGATGGTCTTACGAATATGATCGAAGATGAAGAGATCCGCAGAATTGTAAAAGGACAGAGAGATCCCGTGGAAAAAGCAGAGAAACTAATCGAAGCTGCCAATCAAAACGGCGGGAAAGATAATATAACTGTAGTGATTATAGATCCGTTTTCTGATGGAATGCAGACTGATTAGTCTCCTGGGGTCTATACTGTGATAATGGAGGAAGATATGTTAGCAGCAGGAGCATTTGTAGCAGATCGCTATGAAGTAGTGGGAAAAATCGGTTCTGGCGGTATGTCAGACGTATACAAGGCAAAGGATCAGATATTAGGACGCTATGTCGCCATCAAAGTGCTGAAGCAGGAATTCAGTGAAGATGTGAACTTTGTGCTGAAATTCCGTACGGAAGCGCAGTCGGCAGCAGGCTTAGAGCATCCCAATATTGTCAATATCTATGATGTGGGAAGCGAGAACGGGCTGCACTATATTGTAATGGAATATGTAGAGGGCGTTACGCTTAAGACCTACATTGAGAAGAAAGGCAGACTTACGTACAAAGAGGCCGTCAGCATTGCAATCCAGGTAGGCAGGGGAATGGAAGCTGCCCATGCGAAGAATATCATTCACAGGGATATCAAGCCCCAAAATATTCTGATTTCAACGGAAGGGAAAGCCAAGGTAACGGATTTTGGCATTGCCAAGGCAGTTTCCAACAATACGATCAGTTCGGACGTCATGGGTTCCGTTCATTATGCGTCGCCAGAGCAGGCGAGGAATGGCTTTGTAGATGATAAAAGCGATATTTATTCCCTTGGTATCGTGATGTACGAGATGATTACAGGGCGGGTGCCGTTTGACGGGGAGACTACCGTTGCCGTTGCGATTCAGCATCTGCAGGAAGATATGGTGCTGCCCAGTATTTATTCGCCGGATATTCCGATCAGCCTTGAGAAGATTATTCTGAAATGTACCCAGAAGAGCCCGGATCGCAGATATGGCAATGCCAGCGAGCTTTTAGCGGACTTAAAGCAGGTGTTGATCCATCCTGACGCGGATTTTGTCAAAATTTCAGATCCAAGCCAGAATAAGACAAGGGTGATTGACGACGGCCAGGTAAAAGAGATCCGCAAGGCAAGGGCGGTTCCAAAGGAAAAACAAAGGGAGCAGTATGTAGAGCCGGAAGAAGAGCCGGAGGAGGACCCGGAAGAAGAGGAAGGGTTTTTAAATCCGGGGCTTGAGAAAGCGGTTACGATTGGCGGTATTGTCGCGGCGGTTATTATTGTTGCCATTATTATTTATCTGGCAGGCAGTATATTTGGCTTATTTGGCGGTTCTCCCAAAAAGGACGACAAGGACAGTACGGAGACGGAACTTGCAACCGAAACAGAAAAACATTCTGTTATCAGCACGGAAAAAGACAAACCGGAGCAGGTTACAATGATAAAAGTAACGGGATTGACCTTTGAAGAAGCCAAAAAACAGCTGTATGAGAAAAAACTTGGCATTCAGCAGGCAGGTTCACAGGCGTCGGATGAGTATGAAAAAGGCCAGATTATGTCTCAGGATATAGAGGAAGGCGCCCTGGTTGATGTTAATACAACGATTAAAGTATATATCAGTACCGGAGCAGCAGCGCTTACCATACCAAATGTGGTAGGATATGACAGCGACGCGGCGATGAAGATGCTTGAGGATCAGGATTTCCATGCGGAACGGAAGTATGAGTTCAGTGATACGGCAGCTTCCGGCAAGGTGATTTCCCAGTCACCGGAAGGCGACACTCCTGGAAAAAAAGGCGATACGGTTGTTTTGGTGGTCAGCCAGGGCAAAGAGGCGGTTGTAGTGCCGTCCGTATGGAATAAACCGCAGGAGGAAGCAGTCAATACTCTGACCCAGGCGGGTCTGACCGTAGCCAGCACTTCCTCAGAGTACAGCGATACCATACCTGCCGGGAATGTCATCAGCCAGAGTATTACCGACGGAAAATATGTGGACAAAGGAACCAGCATCACACTGGTGGTAAGCCTTGGAAGCAACAAATCCTATTATTACTACGAAGCGACAATTTCAGCGCCGGACAGCGATGAAGTCGTATCGGCAAGAATTGTGCTTACTGGCTCTAATGGTACGCAGATTCAGGAGTGGGCGGATGTAAATATCTCCAGATTCCCGTATAAGATTTCCGCGTTTGATATTGAGAACTGCGATACCGGTACGATTAAGATTACCTGGAATCTGTCAGACGGAAGCTCCAGAGAGCAGACCGAAAACGTAGTATTTAAAAAACAGTAGGAAGATATATGCAGGGAAAAATCATAAAAGGAATTTCCGGATTCTACTATGTGAATGTTGTGGGATCCGGAATTTATGAATGTAAGGCAAAGGGTATTTTCCGAAACCGGAAGATGAAACCTTTAGTCGGAGATGTGGTGGAAATCGATATTTTGGATGAAATGGACAAAGAGGGGAATATTACAGAGATTTGTCCAAGGAAAAATGAACTGATCCGTCCGGCGGTTGCCAATATTGATCAGGCATTGCTGATTTTTGCGTCAGACAAGCCGGCGCCCAATTTTAATCTGCTGGATCGGTTTTTAGTTACAATGGGGTATCAGGGGATTCCGGCAGTGATTTGCTTTAACAAATCGGATTTACTGGAAGGGACAAAGAGGGATGATATTTTTTCCGCTTATCAGGGATGCGGCTATCCGGTGATTTTTACAAGCGCAAAAGAAGGAACCGGAATCGAAGAACTGTCTGCCTTACTGCGGGGGAAAACCAGTACGGTAGCAGGCTCTTCTGGTGTTGGGAAATCCTCGATTGTCAATCTTTTGCAGAATGAAGTTGAAATGGAGACGGGGGATATCAGCCATAAAATCGGGCGTGGGAAGAATACGACAAGGCATTCTATGCTGATTCATATGGAGGGGAATACGTATATTATGGATACGCCGGGATTTGGTTCGCTGGATGTGCTGGGGATTTCCGCAGAGGAGCTGTGGAGGCATTACCGGGAGTTTTTACCGTATGAACCATCCTGCAGATTTCAGGGCTGCAGCCATATCCATGAACCGGACTGCGGAGTGAAACAGGCGCTTTGGGATGGGAACATCCATCCAATGCGGTATGAAAATTATGTCAGCCTGTATCGGGAGCTAAAAGAACGTAACGGTTCAGGCAGGTCTGTGCATTCACTGCGCTGACCATGCCAAAGTGTAGAGTAAGGAAAGGAAATATATAACGTATTTAGGAGGAGAAGATATGTATTGTTTATCACCATCGCTGCTGTCAGCAGATTTTTCTATTCTTGGGAAACAGGTGGCTATGCTGAATGAGGCAGGCGCACAGTATGTGCATATTGATGTTATGGATGGGCTGTTTGTGCCCAGTATTTCTATGGGGCTTCCGGTGATTGAATCCATTCGTCCGGTCAGTGACCGTATTTTTGATTTGCATCTGATGATACAGGAGCCGGGCCGGTATATTGATGCGTTTGCAGAAGCCGGGGCGGATTTGATTACGGTACATGCAGAAGCCTGTACGCATCTGGATCGCACCATCCGCCAGATCAAGGACAAAGGGATTATCGCCGGCGTTGCGTTAAATCCGGCAACGCCGCTTGGTGTATTGGATTATATACTGGAGGAAGTGGATATGGTATTGATTATGGCAGTAAACCCCGGACTTGGCGGGCAGAAACTGATTCCACGGACCTTAGATAAGATTCGGGCTCTAAGGGCGATGATTGAGAAGCGGGGACTGAAAACAGATATTGAGGTAGACGGCGGTGTGACACTTGAAAATGTGGGCACGGTTCTGGATGCCGGAGCCAATATTATCGTTGCCGGAAGCGCGGTATTTACAGGTGATGTAAAGGAAAATACAAAGCGCTTCCTTACATATATGGCGGAATGGGAAAGCGTATGAAACGGGCATTGATTGTAACCGGAGGAAAGATTGAGATGTCTTTCTGCCAGGATTATATTGAACAACATACATTTGAACTGCTGGCGGCAGTGGATGCCGGAATGCAGTTTTTTTATGATGCAAAACAGAAACCGGATTTGATTATCGGGGATTTTGATTCTGTAAATCAGGAGGCGCTTCATTATTTTGAAGCGCAGGAGGGCATTTCTTGGCTGCGGCTGATTCCTGAAAAAGATGATACGGATACCGAAGCGGCTGTCCGAACCATTATCGGAGCGGGTTATACACAGATTCATATCCTGGGCGCGACAGGCTGCCGCCTGGATCATGTATTGGGAAATATACAACTTCTGGGCATTGGCCTGGAAGCTGATGTGGATATTCTGCTGGTAGATGCGCATAACCGGATTCGTATGATAAAAGAGGATATTTCGATTTTCAGAAACGAACAGTATGGGCATTATGTTTCCCTGCTTCCTTTTACGCCGGAAGTAACGGGGATTACACTGCACGGGATGAAATATCCGCTTACAGATTATACGATGCGCTGTTATATGTCTATTGGCATCAGCAATGAGATTGTGGAGGAAGAAGCGCGGATTCAGATCAGGGACGGAGTACTGTTAGTCTTAGAGACGAAGGATTAGCGGGTTTGCGGATGCATGTGATGCGGTCGTGCAGTTAATGGAATTATAACCTGAATGAAAAGCCTAATCCCCCAGCTATGCTGGGGAGAATCGTGTAAGTGGAAACGG
>CAJUPF010000014.1 GCA_910588565.1 uncultured Lachnospiraceae bacterium | reverse complement strand
AATCGGTCGAGGGCTTGACCGAAGGTTTCCGGTAGAACTCTGTATGAAGTTTTGAAGGCATATGTTTATACGAAGATATAGAATGATATATAGGGGTATAGTTCAGTTGGTAGAACGTTGGTCTCCAAAACCAAATGTCGAGGGTTCAAGTCCTTCTGCCCCTGTTGAAAGCTCGATAGGATCTGTTGATTTTATCGGGTTTTTTATTCTACATCAGGATATAATAGAAGACGGAAAGGAATTTCTAAGAGATGAAGAGAAGAATTGCATGGAGCGCTATAATAGCGTTGTGTTTGTGTACGGCAGGATGTGGAATTACAAAGCAGCCAGAGCCTTCAAAAGTGGAATCAGAGGATACATCAGTAGTAAATGAACATGAAATAGAAGAAACTGTTTCAGAAATTGAAACTGAGGAAACAGAGTCAAAAAGCATGGATACAGAGATAGAGAGTATTGCGTTAGAAACAGAAACAGAGCCAGAAGAAACAGAATCAGCTTCAGAGGAAGAGGAGACCAGGCAGGCAGCAGAACGAATTATATGCTGGGGAGACAGCCTGACATATGGACAGGGTGGAAATGGGGTCACATATCCTTCTGTTTTAGAAAGTAAGCTGAATCTTACCGTTGTTAATTATGGTATTCAGGGAGAAACAGCCAGGCAGATAGGCATTCGTATGGGGCTGTTGCCCATGACGGCTGGAACCTTTGAGATTCCTTCAGAGACAAATCCAGTAGAAGTATCATTGTGGCAAAATGGTGAAGATCCAATTATGATGCGGCTGGGCGACTGCGGCATTAATCCCTGTCGTATTGCAGGAGTGGAAGGAACACTTTCCTATGAGGCTGCAGACAACAAGTATTATTTTACCAGGAGAGAGCCGGGAACTGCCGTTTTGGCTCCGGAAGGTTCCCAGGTAGAAACATTTGCATCCGGAGATAAGAGGGAATCGGATATTATTGTGATTTTTGCAGGAAGCAATCTTCCGCCGAATAAAGATACGGTGGGAGAGCTGATTCAGATTGAGCGGCAGATGCTGGAATATCTGGGAGCAGAACGGTATATTATAATTGGTTTGACCTCAAAAACCCTGATTCCGGATGTTGAAGCGATTAATCAGGCGCTGGCAGCGGAATTTGGGGAGCATTTTCTGGACATTCGCGCTTATTTCTTGGAGCATGGATTGGCAGATGCGGGGCTGCAGCCAACGGAACAGGATCAGATGGATCTTGCTGCAGGTGAAATCCCGTCAGGAATACGCGTAGATGAAATACATGGAAATGAAGCGTTTTACAGAATGATTGGAGAACAGGTATATCAGAAGTTAGAGCAATTAGGATATATTTCAGAACAAGAAAAAAAATAAAAAAAGGAATCCGGCTTGCCGGATTCTTTTTTATTTTATAGCAGAATCTTTTTTTTGCTTTTCAGAAGTTTGGAACCGCTGATAATTAGCAGGATTCCGGCTGAAATGCCTGAAACAAGAATGCAGATGCCAATGATAAGGTTGGCGGCGCCGGAAAAGGTGATGGTTTTATATAATTTTTCGTCCATATAAAAATCCTCCTCATATAATAGTAGTATTTTACCATTATTCAGGCAATTATACAACGGAATATTTCTAATTTTAGTCTAAAAGCGCGGGAATAAAACCACATTCTGATAGGATGTTCCTGTCGTTTTCTATGGTTATGCCGGAGGTGGTAAGCATATCGCCGGAAATTGCTGCGTTAGCTCCAGAGAGAAAACAGGCTTTTCCTTTATCCGGCATCAGGCCTCTGCCGCCTGCAAGGCGAATGGCTGCTTTGGGAAGTAAAAAGCGAAATATAGCGATGGTGCGCCGGATTTCATCGTAGCTTAGCGGGGGCTGGTGTTCTAATGGCGTGCCAGGAATTGGGTTTAAGACATTTACCGGCACAGAGCGGATGTTGAGTGTTCGCAGTGTAAGAGCTAAATCAATTCGATCCTCCATTGTTTCTCCCAGACCGATAATGCCGCCGCTGCATACCTGCATTCCGGCAGATTGCGCATCTGCGATGGCGTTAACTTTATCCTTGATGCTGTGCGTGGTGCAGATATTTGGAAAAAAGCGTTCAGAAGCTTCCAGATTGTTATGTACGCGGATAGCGCCTGCCGCAAGAAGGCATTTGTACTGTGATTCGCTTAAAAGACCAAGTGAAACACAGACTTCGATAGGACAGCTTTCTTTTATCTGGCGGATAGATTCGCACAATGAGTTGATTTCTTCGCTGGACAGTGAACGGCCTGAAGTTACGACAGAAAAGCGCAGTACGCCCCGTTCGCTGTTGTATTTGGCTTGTTTTACAATGGTATCGGTATCAAGGAGAGGATATTCTTCGATATCTGTATGGTAGTGGGCAGACTGTGCGCAATATTTGCAATTTTCAGAGCAGCGGCCGCTTTTAGCGTTAATAATCGTGCAGATGTCGAAGCGATTGCCGCAGAAATGCTTGCGTATACGGTTAGCGGCTGCGCAGAGTTCTTCTAAATCGGAGGAACAAAGTGAAAGCGCATCTTTTTTTTCGAGCGCTTGTTCCTGGTATAATTTTTCTTCTAACGTTTTAACTGTAAGCATTGTGTTCTCCTGTATTTGATTTATTTTGACTTAGAGTAACCGTTTAGAGCTGTTCCAGCAGGTTTGCTTTGTTCAGGGCATTGCGGATCAGCAGCCCCGCATTGGAAGCAAGCAGAATTTTGATGGCGTCTCCAATTAGGAAAGGAAAGACGCAGACAGTCAGGGCATACCAAATTGTGCAGCCAGATTCTAATACAAACCAAATGGTGCCAAACAGATAGGCTACTAGGGTTCCGATTACCATTCCAAGGATGGAGAAAATTTGTTTATAATGGGATTTTTTCACAAAAACTCCGGAAATAATGGCCATAAAGATAAATCCAACTAAGTATCCGCCAGTAGGGCCGGCCAGCTTTGCAAGGCCTCCGGAATAGCCTGAAAATACGGGGAGGCCCGCCGCTCCTAACAGCAGGTATACAAGGTAGCTGATAGTGCCAAGCCGTGTTCCAAGCAGATAAACAGCAAGGTAAATAACAAGATTGGTAAAGGAAATCGGAACTGCGCCGATTGGGATGGACAGTGGCCCTAAAATACACATCAGGGCTGTCATCAGTGCGGCGGCAGTGAGCTGATGAATGGATAGTTTCGATTTTTCTTTTGAATTTGCAATTGTTGACATAATGTTACACTCCTTTTGTTTTTTTTGATTTTATGGTATTTTTGTTTGATTGTCAACCGAAAAATATAATTTGGTTGACAATTGGATGCAGGCAGGTTGCTGGAGGTGAAATATAATGCAGAATGGAAAAGATCATCTGATGACATGGATCAAAAAATCTGTTATACTTATGTATTAATCAGTGAATACTGGAATGGAAGCTGTTTTTTGAAACAGGAGAAGAACGGGTTCAGATTATAAGTAAAAGGAATGGGAGAAAAGATGATAACTTCAGCAGAATTAAATCAGGAATATTGTGCATATATATTGAAAGATAAAGAACGGCATGCCAAAAGCGCTTTGGAAGAAATTGCGTATATGAACGGTTCTACAGCCAGATATCATGGGAGATGTGTCAGTACGCTGTATGTTCCAAAGCTGTTTACAAAAAAGGATATTGCGAACTTTCGGCAGCTCATTCGGACATTATATGACATTTTTGACAAAGTAATTTCTCATTACAGAGCAGAGGCATCGTACCGCAGGCTGTTTGGGTTTCCGGAAGAACTCGAAGAGCTGATTTTGCGGAGCCCGCGCTATCAAAGTAAGATGCCGATCGCCAGAATTGATATATTTTATAATGAGGAATCGGGAAATTTTAAGTTTTGTGAATTTAATACGGATGGTTCGAGCGCCATGAACGAGGATCGGGAATTAAACCGGGGGATTCAGTTTACCTGTGCGTATCAGGAGTTGGCGAAAAAATACCAGCTTTCGGTATTTGAACTGTTTGACAGCTGGGTGGAAGCTTCTCTGGAAATTTACCGGGAGACAGAAGGGGCTGTGGAAAAACCCTATGTGGCGATTGTGGACTTTATGGAAAGCGCTACGAACAATGAGTTTGAGATTTTTGCAGAACGTTACCGCCAGCATGATGTGGAGTGCGAAATTTGTGAAATACGGGAGCTTAGCTATCGGAATGGAAGGTTGTATGGAAGTGGAGACAGGCCGATCGATATGATTTACCGCAGGGCGGTAACCAGTGATATTATGAAATATTATGAAGAAGTTGCGGATTTTATCCAGGCAGTAAAGGAGGAAGCTGTATGTCTGATTGGCGATTTTTCCACGCAGATTGCTCATAATAAAGTGCTGTATCGGATTCTGCATCATCCAATGACAAAAGCGTTTTTATCAGAGGCGGAAATTGCGTATGTGGAAGCGCATGTGCCGTATACGGCATTAATGACGGCGGATGATCTGCCCTATGAGGATATCATAAAGAACAAGGATGGGTGGATTTTAAAGCCGTTGGATTCTTATGGATCGAAGGGGGTGTTTGCCGGGGTTGAGTATGAGTCGGCAGAGGAGTGGAAGCAGATTGTGGACAGCCACCGTGCGGAAGGATATCTGGTTCAGGAATTTTGTGTTCCTTATCAGACCCCAAATATCGATTTTTCCAAAGGAGCGGATGCAGAATTTTTTGAGGTATCCAATCTGACAGGATTGTTTGTGTATAATGGGGTGTTTAGGGGCATTTATTCCAGAGTGTCCAGAGGACAGATTATTTCCACACAATATAGTGAAATCGCGCTCCCAACGATTATGGTAGATGAGAAAGGAGATTTTTGATGAAAGAATTATTAAAACGAGTGAAACTGGATGTTATTATAAGCGCTGCCTGCTGTATTGTGTTTGGCGTGGTTTTGATTTTATGGCCGGTGCAGGTGACGACTGTGGCATGCAAGGCAATTGGCGCGGCGCTGGCAGTTTTGGGGGCGTTTCGGACGCTCAGCTATCTTCTGTCTTCCGGGGAAAAACACAGGATTAACCTGCCGTTTGGCCTGGTGTTGCTGTTTGTGGGTATCTGGATTTTTGTCAGGCCCCAGAGTATTCAGAGTATGCTATTGATCGGAATTGGCGTTGCTTTGTTTGTGCATGGATTTGAGGATTTTAAGTATGCCCTGGAGACGAAACGAAATGGGTATGATTCTTGGGCGATTTTGATACTTCTGGCTTTGCTGGGTATGGGGTTTGGAGCTGCCTGTATTGTAAATTGTTTTGGGGTGATTTCTGTGACGCTTGGATTTGTGGGGGCGGCATTGATTTATGATGGAATTTCAGCTCTCTGGATTGTCAGCCGCCTGGCAAAAGCGGCTCACATGTTCCGGCTGGCGGCAGAAGACGCACAGGCGGTGGAGGTATCTTCTGGTGGGTGGGAGCTTTCTGAGGATGAAGAATAAGGATGAGATGAATATGAGACAGATGGAATTTAAGATGGAACGGATGGGGCTTTTAAAGGTGGGAGATGTGCTTCCGGTGACGGAGGGAAAACTGCCGTCTTCTTATTACTATACGCTGGGAAAGGCATATGCCATGTCTGCCAATTTCCCGGCCGGACAGCGGTTAAAATCGGCAGAGGGAACTGTTGTGGGGATTGAAGAAACGCCGAAAGGCTATTTTGTAACAGTAGAATTTGACGAGTAGACAAAAAGGGAGGATCGATAGCTATGCAGGGAAAGGGTGCAGTTGATACTTTACTTGCAGAGAGTTTAAAGGAGCTTGCATTGTGCCGTCCGGTAGAAAAAATTACGATTAAGGAGATTACGGATAAGGCGGGGGTAATAAGGCCTACCTTTTATCATCATTTTCAGGATAAATATGAGCTATTGGAATGGATTATTTTAACGGAGCTGTTAGAACCGATACAGCCGCTGCTTGAGAATCGGATGATAAATGAAGCATTGGTTCTGCTGTTTACAAATATTGAAAAAGAGCGGGAGTTTTATATGCAGGCGGTTCGTCTGGAAGGACAAAATTCATTTGAATCCATTGCCAGAAACAGTGTGAAGCGGATTTTTCTGGAACTGGCTAAACAGAGGACAGCGGAAGTAATGCAGAAGTTTGGCTGGCTTACGCCGGAACGGATTGCGGAATATTATGCCCAGTCGATGTGTTCTGTGGTGATTACCTGGATCAGGAGTGGAATGGCGGTTTCAGCAAAGGAGCTGGCAGAGATATATGACTATATGATGACGCATTCTCTCGAAGAAGTCCTGGGGGATTCCGAGTAGTAAACAATTTTAAAAGGGTGTTTTTGTCCCATATACAAATTTACGGTTTTGTATATGAAATAAAAACAAATGGAAAAGATTGAATATTTTCATATTCGATCTTTTTTTATATACTCTTCCATGTAAAAAACAGGAAAGAGGAGATGAACAGTAGAATGAACCAGGTTGGAAAAACAGTTGTAAAATTTCGGATACCGATTCTGATTTTAAGCTTTCTGCTGCTGATACCGTCATTGTTGGGTTATCTGCATACGAGAATCAACTACGATATCCTTTCGTATCTTCCGAAGGATATTGAAACGATGGAGGGGCAGGAGATACTGCTGAATGAATTTGGCACCGGGGCGTTTTCCTTATGTGTGGTTTCCGGAATGGAAGATAAGGAGATTGCGGTTTTAGAAGAGGAGTTAAAAGAAGTTTCCCATGTGAAAGATGTTTTGTGGTATGGCTCCATAGCGGATCTTGCGGTTCCCATGGAATTGCTTCCGGGGGATATTCAGACATCTTTAAAAAGCGCAGATACAGGCAGTTCACTGATGATTGTTACATTTGACACATCGATGTCTGCAGATGAAACACTGGAAGCCATAGAGGAAATCCGGGGACTGACCAACAGACAATGCCTGTTGAGCGGTATGTCATCTGTCGTTGCGGATATTAAAAAAATCTGCAACAGCGAGGCGATTATGTATGTAGTGATTGCCGCACTTTTATCGGCGCTGGTGCTGGCGCTGACCATGGATTCCTATCTGATACCGGTGATTTTCCTTTTGAGTATCGGAATGGCGATTGTGTATAATCTGGGAACAAACAGGATATCCGGCGAGATTTCGTTTATTACGCAGGCGCTTGCTGCGGTATTGCAGCTGGCGGTGACCATGGATTATTCTATTTTTCTGTGGCACAGTTATGAGGAGAACAGAAAAGAATATCCGGAAGATAAAAATCAGGCCATGGCCAATGCGGTTTCCCAGACGGTAACTTCGGTTGTGGGGAGCTCAATTACAACGATTGCAGGATTTCTGGCGATGTGCTTTATGACATTTACTCTGGGTAAAGACCTGGGAATTGTTATGGCAAAGGGCGTTGTATTTGGTGTAATCGGCTGTGTGACGATACTTCCCGCTATGATTCTCGCTATGGATAAATGGCTCGAAAAGACAAAACACAAGCCTGTGATACCGGACGTTGGAAGAATCGGCGCGTTTGTAACAAAGTATTATCCTGTGTTTTTTATCCTGTTTCTGGTCGTAATTGGCCCGATGTATTATGCGCAGAGCCACAATACGGTATATTATGATCTGGTGGGAACGCTGCCGGAGGAGCTGGAAAGTGTGGAGGCGGGAAATGCTCTGGAAGAAGAATTTGATATGGGAGCAGCCCATGTCATTCTTGCAGACAGCAGCCTTTCCAAAAAAGACGCGTATCAGATGGAAAAAGAACTGGAGAAGGTAAAAGGCGTCAGTCTGGCGCTTGGACTGGACAGCGTTACAGGGCCTCTGGTTCCAGAAGAAATGGTTCCGCAGCATATCCGGGAAATGCTGGATAATGGAACGTATCAGATGATTTATGTGCTGTCAGAATATAAGACGGGTACGGATGAGGTAAATGAGCAATGCGACAGCATACGGGATATTATCAAGCGTTACGATTCTACTGCTATGCTGATTGGGGAGGCGCCTTGTACCCAGGATTTGATTCAGATTACGGATAAGGATTTTAAGAGTGTAAACGCGGCTTCCATTTTGTTGATTTTTCTGATTATCGCGCTTGTTTTAAAATCGGTTTCGCTTCCGGTGATTTTGGTGGCGGTGATTGAGTTTGCGATTTTTATTAATATGGGGATTCCACATTATACAAAAACGGTTCTTCCGTTTATTGCCTCGATTGTAATAGGGACGATTCAGCTGGGGGCTACTGTGGATTATGCGATTTTAATGACGAATAAGTATAAAGCGGAGCGCAGCGGCGGCGCAGGAAAAAAGGAAGCGGTTACGGCGGCTTTGAACCATTCGCTGCAGTCTGTGCTGGTCAGTGCATTGAGTTTTTTTGCGGCTACGTTTGGCGTGGGGATGTATTCAAGTATTGATATGATTAGTTCGCTTTGTACGCTGCTTGCGCGGGGGGCGATTGTGAGTTTGTTTGTGGTGGCGTTTGTGCTGCCGGCTATGTTTATGGTGTTTGATGGGGTGATTGTCCGCACGAGTGTGGGATTTCGGGGAGAGGTTTCACGGAGAGTGGTTCGGCGCAGGGAAAGGAGGGCGGCGAATTAAGAGGGGGAGTATGGATGATAAATGAAGTATAAAATAGCAGCCTGCTGCGGGGATTGGCGGCAGGGGCGCTGGATTGAGAAAGGAGATTATTTTTTATGAAATTAGCAGAGTTAAAGAACAGGTTTAAGAGTAAATATATGATTCGGATTGTAGCTGGTGTATTGACGGTTGCGGTGATTGGAAGCAGTACGGCTGTGTATAACGTATATGCGGCAAAGAGTACGAGGTTAGGTGATGATGTTTTGGCGGATAGTCCTGAGGATGTGGGCGATTCTGCGGATGCGGAAGAAGCAGGGGATGAGGATGATGAGATCAGGCTGGAGGATTTTCTGAAAGATAAGAGTACAGCTTCTGGTGAGGATGCTTCAGGGGAAGAGATTGGGAAGGATGAGACGGTTTATATTATTGCGGATAATACAGGGAAGGCGGAGAGCACGATAGTATCTGAGTGGCTGAAAAATCCGCAGGGCGAGGATACGTTAGAGGATGCTTCGGATTTAAAGGAGATTCAGAACGTAAAAGGAAATGAAACATTTCAGCAGAATGGGAACAAGTTAAGCTGGGAGGCGAAAGGAAAGGATATCTATTATCAGGGGACGACAGCGAAAGCGGCGCCTGTAACGGTGGCTCTTACGTATTATCTGGATGGAAAAGAAATGTCTCCGGAAGAGATTGCAGGAAAGAGTGGACGGGTAAAAATACGGTTTGATTATACGAACCATGAAAAGAGCGGTGATGTTTATGTGCCTTTTGCAGTGGTGTCGGGAATGGTTCTGGATGAGAGTTTTTCTAATGTAGTTGTGACAAATGGCAAAGTGGTTTCCAATGGAGACAGCAATCTGGCTTTTGGTATGGCGATGCCGGGATTAAAAGAGAGCCTGGATATTTCCGGTGAGGATTTTTCTGAGGATGTTTCAATCCCGGATTATGTGGAAGTGGAAGCGGACGCAGAGAATTTTGAACTGGGTATGACGATGACGGTGGTAGCGAAAGGTACGGAGTTTTCCGGTGATAAAACATTGGACTTATCCAATGTGGATGAAAAGATCGAGGATTTGACAGACGCCATGGGGCAGCTGAAAGATGGTTCCGGTGAATTGTCAGATGGCCTGGATACGCTGGATGAGAAAATGGGGGATTTTTCCGATGGGGTTAATTCTCTGAAAAGTGGGATAGCGGCGTATACGGAGGGCGCAAAGACTCTGGCGGATGGGATCGGAACCCTGAAAAACCAGTCTGTTACGCTGATTAGCGGAGTATCTCAGCTGGCGTCCAGCGTGAATACATTAAATGAAGGCGTAAAGACGCTGGATCAGTCTTTGCATACGGCAATGGGCAAAAAGGAGAAAGAGGAGGCAGCGGCAGCTGCGAAAGCGGCGGCGGAACGCGCGGTTGAGGCACAGTTTGCGGATGATTCTAATGCGCAGAGTTATCAGAACATCAAGACGCAGGCGGAGGCACAGTTTAGTGCGTCTTTAACCTCTGACGCTAATCTTGCGGCTGTAAAACAGCAGGCAGCAGATACCGTAAATGCCCAGTCTTCCCAGATTGCGGCGCAGGCGACGGAAGCGGCGGCAGCCCAGCTGCAGCAGAATGCCGATATGCGGGCGCAGCTGCAGCAGCTGAGCGCGGCGGTAAAGGCGGCTGGACAGATGCAGTATGCCCAGTCTGACAGCGGAAAAGCAGCCATTGCAGCACAGGCGCAGGCTATGGCACAGCAGCTGGCAGCAGCTGGTTTTTCTGCGGAGCAGATTGCGGCATTGCAGGATATTCTGGCAGCGGCGGCATCTGCAAATGTGATGATCAATGACGGCAATGCCCAGGCAGCAGGCCAGGCAGCGGCGGAGGCGACAGTGGCGGGCCTGCAGCAGGCGATTACAGGAAGCGCAGGCCAGGTGGCTGTTGCAGCAGCCCAGTCAGTAGCGCCGCAGACAGCGGAGGCAGTTGTAAGAGGCGTTGCGGAACAGGCAAAGGGACAGATTGGAACATCTATGGCAGACAGTGTGAAGGCAGCTGCAAAGACCGCGGCGGGCCAGGCGGCAGGCCAGGCAGCAGTGGAAGGAGCGGAAACGGCCAAGAAGACGATTGCACAGAATATTGAGAAACAGGATTCGGCTTCCGGCCACAGCCTGGTATCCGGTATGGCGGCTTTGAATGAGGCGGTGAACGGTATGTCCGGCAAAATGCCGCAGCTGTCAGATGGCATTGACAAATTATATACCGGAAGCCAGACGCTGGCATCGAAAAATGAGGAACTGAACAGTGGCACAGCGAAGCTGGCGGATGGCAAAAATCAGCTTGCCGAGGGCGTTTTGAAGCTGGCAGACGGTTCAAAAGAGCTTGCGGATGGAATTATAAAGTTTGATGAAGAAGGAATTGAGAAACTGGTGAACAGCTATCAAGGGGATGTCAAAGACTTTGTTGACAGGCTTCAGGCGGTAATGGACGCCGGAACAGCTTATGAATCCTTTGGCGGCAAATCAGAGCATACCACTGGCAGCGTTAAATTTATTATTAAGACCGGAGAAATCAAGGCTGAAGAATAAGCGCATCTGAATAAGGAGTTGTTTATGAACCAGATGGAATATATTTTGATTATTGGAGGAATTTCATTAGATATCTTTGCAACCATGGAGTGCCAGGGCTCCGTGGTTGCGACAATAGAAAAGAAAGGGCTTGCCCTGGCCTGCTTTTTGATTGCAGGCTGGCAGGCGGCAGTTTTATGCGCAGGAAGCTTTTTTGCGGTATATTGTGTGCGGAGCAATGGGGCTGCGCAAAATGAAGCGATGATTGGGAATGGAATTGCAGTGGTGATTTTTGCCGGGCTTGGCGTGCATTTGGTTTTGAAAGCGGTTCGGAATGAGCGGATTTTAGAATGCAGGGAAGAGCGGTTCAGCAGAAAAAAGATCTGCCGTGCAATGGCAGTGACAGGCGTTTATACGCTGTTAGCCGGGATTGCATTTGGCCTGGTGGGAACCAATCTGCGGTTTGGGCTGGGGCTGATCTGTGTGTTTTCTATATTAATGGCAATTGCAGGGACTTATACAGGATATCATTTTGGGTTTGAGCAGAAGGCAAAAGCATATGGAACCGGCGCGCTGCTCTTATGGGGCGCCGGAATTGATCTTCTGATAAGACGCATTCTTGGCGGCGCCTGAATGGATGTTATTTTCTGATATTCCCTGCACTCTGTTTGAAATGTCATCAGCAGATGGCGCCTGCGGTATGCTTGACAGACAAATCACGGAGTGCAGGTTTTGAATTACCCGGCATACGTTTCAGCGATTTTCAAAAACTTCTCCTGGTTCTTCTGTATCCAGTTCTCAAACGTCTCACCATCGTTGGCTATGGAATGACCCAATTCAATCAGAAATTTTGGAATATTCTCTTCTGTCATAACGCATAATTCTTCTCCAAACTTCTCCTTTCCCAATTCGGCGCAGCCGCCCGTAAACAGGGCAAAGGCTGCTTTCGGGCCGTCTTTGGTCTGTTTTACCGCGCCGCGGAATCCAATGGAGCCGATGGGGTGTGTGCCGCAGGAAGAGGGGCAGCCGGAAATATGCAGCCTGGGAAGGACGCCTTCTGCAAAGCCGCAGGGCCGCACGGCATCAATACAGGATTTTAGCAAAGCCTGGGAATCCCGAAGCCCAATCTGGCAGATGTGGTTTCCGATACAGGCGGTAGAGGCTTCAAAGGAATTTCTGGCGCCGTCGTCTGTCAGTTGGAGCAAAGTCTCTGCTTCACTGGCTGTACAGTGAATGAAATATACGCCCTCATCTGGCGTCAGCCGCAGTTCCACGTCTTTCATGGGAACAATTGTGTCATAAATGCGCCGCATAATCGCAGGGTTTGGGCATCCTCCAATGGGATGAAAATAGACTGCATAAAGGCCGGGCTGTTTCTGGGCGGTTACTCTGGGATGAGAAATCGTTCCGTCTCCCTGTTTATGAATGATTTCCGGGTGGACAGAAATTTTTAACTGTTCCGAATGCATCACCTGTTCGAGCTTCTGCAGAAAAACATTGCGGTATCCCTCCGGTCCAAACGTATCCTGCATATAACGTGTCCTGGCTCTGGCACGGTTTTCATAGTTGCCATAGGAAGTAAACGTATCGACCATGGCTTTGATATAATACAGAATATCTTCTGCCATTGCCTGTTCTGCCACACAGACGCCCATTTTGGGATTGTTTCCAAGTCCGCCTGCACTGTAAACGGCGAAGGTTCCATCCGGATTGGCGACAAATCCCAAATCCCGGAATGTAGCATGGGGTTCATTTTCTATGCTGCCGGCAAAGCAGACTTTTAGTTTCCGGGGAAGTTTTACGGTATGAATCAGGCCAAGCAGATAATCAGAAGCAGCCGCGGCATACGGCATTAGATCAAAAGAATCCTCCGGCGCTGCCCCTGTAAGGGGAGAGACCATAACATTACGCGGATAGTTGCCGCCGCCTCCTCTGGTGATAATGCCATGTTCCCACGCTTCTTCAATCAGGCTGCAGATGGTTTCTGCTGTCAGGTTATGCAGCTGTACTGTCTGGCAGGTGGTAAAATGAATCCGGTCAATCTGGTATTTTTCAATACTATCTGCAATAAACCGAAGAGAATCTTTGGTAATCCGGCCGCCGCAAAGCCGTAAGCGCAGCATTCCGCGCTTGCCGCCCCTCTGGGCGTAACTGCCGAATTCGCCTGAAATACTCTTATATTGTGCCGTTGTCAGTTCTCCCTGATAAAAACGGTTTGTAACATCCCGAAATTCTTTCATATCCGGCCAGAATTCTTGTTTAAAATCTTTCATAGTGACTCCTTTTTCTGCGCTTTAAAACAGTATTGCATTTCCAGTGAAATGAAAAGCAGCAGTTCAGCAGCAGTGAAGCCAGAAGGCCAAACTGTTACAGAAAAAACTGCCTCATAGTTCTAGTATGAAGCAGTTCTTTTAAAATTATGTGTGTATTTATTCGGTTAATTCTGTCTCCGTATGTTCTGCATTGGGATCGGTATATACAAATTCCTGCGTATCCCGGAATCTGCTGCCGCCGGAACCTACCTGGCTGACTACGATAACGTCCCCGTCTTTGATATCCCCCAGTTTTAACCGCAGCCTGGAGCTGTTGATAAAGGTGGTGGGGACTTTTTTATCGTTTACATAAATCTTGCTCCAGCGGGTAAAATTCTTGCCGCTGATCGTAGCATATCCAAGGTTGGAAGGCCACACATTGACAATGGAAGTTTCTTCTACGCCCATGACGAGCTCTGTCGCCGGATATAAATCTTCTCCATGATATGCGTAGCGATTGCCGTATAGCAGATCGTACTGCAGATGATTCAGTCCTTTCTGGTATCCTTCACTCTCTAAAATCCCTTTTTCCAACGCGTTTTGCTCAAATGTAAAAATCGTTCCCTCATGAATGCCCAGTGCATCCGTTGTGCTTGCCAGCAGTTCATATGCGGCCAGGTCCGCGTCTTCTTTTGCAAGGCCAAAATTATTCCAGGTGGCATATCTGGTCAGGAACGTATTGCCGGAAGCCAGATCGCTTTCTTCTAGGCCAAGGCTTGGGAGATGGTCGCCAAAAAAGACAACAATTGTGTTTTCCTTCCGCTTGGCTAAAGCATCGGTCAGGTTTTTAATAAACTTATCGACTTCATGGATCATATTTACATAGTATTCCCACTGATAGTTTGCCGCCTCATCTTTTGCGCCGCTGACCAGGATTTCAGGCGCATCCAGTACCTGCTCGGTGGGATAATCCCCATGGCCCTGTACGGTGATTGTATAGACAAAATCCGGCTGGTTTTCCGTAGAATCCAATGCTTTTAACGTCTCATCGATCAGAATATCGTCCGTAGGCCAGGAGCCTAACGGCGTGTATTCCTGGATATCCATCAGTTCTTTGCTTGTAAATGAATCAAATCCCATCATAGAAAACGCATTGGCGCGGCTGTAAAAATTGCCGCCGTTATTATGTACGACATGTGTTCCATAACCGATATTGGAAAGGTTTGACGCAATACTTTCACAGTCGGTCTGTTTTAAAATCGTCTTATAAGGATATTCTCCGGTGCCAAAATACTGCATACTCATACCGGTCAGAATTTCAAACTCTGTGTTGGCTGTTCCCGCGCCGACCACAGGCACAGTCAGATAACCGCTGGAATAGTGTTCGGTCAGGTTTCTAAAGTATGGAACCGGATCTTCAGAAAAATCCAGGTAATTTACTTCCGTCGGGTCAATAAAGGATTCTAAAAGCACAGTAATAATATTCGGCTGATGCTGGTTATTGGTGGCTTCCTGTTTGGAGTTTTCCTGTGCCAGATGTACCGTTTCTTCTGAATAATCTTTTGGCTTGCTCATTCCACGGTCAACGACACTTGTGGAAAACCCGTATACAAATCCATAATTTTCATATCCCTGCGCGATATTTGCAAAATAGGAAGCTAAAATATTGGAATTCTGCGCTGCCTGTGTGGTAACGGGAATCATTAAAAAACAAAGCCCTACCATACATGGCGTCAGGATTTTTCTTCGCTCACCCTGAAATTTGGGACCTTTGAAAAACAAAAATACGCAAAACGCCAAAAACGATGTCACAGCGCATACAACAAGCACCGCTTCTTTCGCGGTAAAATAACTGGTATTCTGCATAGACAGCAGATCTGCGATGCATTTTAAATCCGTATAGCCAAAAGGCGTTACCCGATTGGACAAAATGCATCCGTTAACAGTGCCCAGAAACAGCCAGAAGCCGCTGATTAGAACACGGCCTAAAGCGCGCCTGCGTATCAGGTAGACCAGAGCCAGGGAAGCGAATATGACAAATGAATTATAAGCAAAAGCCCAGGTTCTCTGTGCAAAAAAGCTCGCTGCGCCTGTAATGGAATGCCTTGAAATCACTTCAATGGAAAAGCACAGAATAGCAGAAAGGGCTGCATGGACGAAAAGGGAATATCGGTTAAACCAGGCAGTAATCTTTGCCTTTTTCTCCTGATTTACAGTGACAAATTTCATAATGGTTCCTCCTTACAATGTACATAAGTATCATCCGGATGCCGAACCCAGGTACACCTGGGCATAAGCGGCTTGATCCGGCTATAAGTTTGTACCGCATACAAGAGTATAATGTAAAAAAGTGAAAATCAATGGAAAATTTTTATAAAAATATATTAAGAAATATCTCAAAACTGCTCAATATAAATAAATTATGTTTTCTTTGTGAAATTTAGAACAGAATTTACTGGGTATTTTGTATTTTTTTGTCAAAATTAGTAGTTTTATTATTTAAGTTACCGCCCTGGTTTTCTTGAAACGGAGAGAAGGGTATGCTATAGTCAGTCAAACTGAATAGGAGGATGTCAAATATGAGTAAATGGAATCAGGAAAACAGGGTCTATTGTGTAATGAAGGATATGCGGAAGGTGGGGGAGCGGATAGCGGAAAATACGGCTATGCTGACAACCCATTTGGATGACATGGAACACATATTGGAATGCGTCGAAATTTATCATGAATTGTCCCGGCGGTTGCTGTGTATGACGGACGGTATGATGGAACTGGCAAATTTGTCAGAACAATACCGGACCAGAAAGCGAGAACCGTTTTTGCTGGGGCATTTTTTTATTTCTATGACAGGTCAGCTCTGGCCGGAAGCGGAAAAGAAAGGGCAGTGCTTTTTGGCCTATAATGGGGGTGTGGTGCATGAGCATGTGATTGGGGATCTGCAGATGCTGATGAAAGCCTGCAGCAGAATTATCAGAAATGAGATCACGTACACCGGGGAATGCAAAAACATTACTGTGCAGCTGACAGAGCTTTCGCCAGAGAAAGCGCCCCGCAGATATACCCTGATCCCCTCAGAAGTGTGCGTGCCCTGCGGGCATACCACAATGCCATGCGGCAATACTAAGGAAATACCCTGCGGGCATACCACAATGCCATGCGGCAATACTAAGGAAATACCCTGCGGGCATACCACAATGCCATGCGGCAATACTAAGGAAATACAATATGCACATTATCAGCTGCAGGTAAAAGATGATGGGCAGGGAATGGCGCCGGAAGAAATAAGGAAGGCGCTTTCTCTGTATCCGGAAGGTGATTTTGGACTTCCGGTGGCAAAGCGGATTTTAGGGACAATGGGGGGCGGTCTTCAGATTAAAAGCGTGCCGGGAACAGGAACTACCGTAACCGCGGATTTTTTTTTAGAACTGCAGAATCTGTACCCGTCAGGGAAAGGCGAGCTTCTGGGCAGGAAGATATTGATTTATGAAGAAAGCGATGAAGAAAAAGAGGAAGTCAGACGGCTGTTTGCGCAGCTGGGCGCGGAATGTACCGCTGTTTGCGGAATAAATAATCTGGAGACGTGCTTAAGCAGGGAAGGTCCGTCCTATGATATGGTATGTATCGGAGAAAGAGCCGTGACAGGGGATTTACAGGCATTTATAAGGTATATCCGATGGAAAACAGGAAACCGGACCTGTATTATCCTGATTTCTTCTTATAATAAGGAAACTTCTGTAAAAGCGATGCGGGCAGGAGTTGACGGATATATGCAGCGGCCGTTGTTTGGTGCCGGATTGCAGGCATTGTTTCAATCTATGCAGGAGTAGCGGCCTCTCTCTGACGGATGCCTGGCCGGATCTAAATCAGTTACTTTTCACACCAGATGTTACGAAATATTCGTCAAAACTGGCGGGGTGTGAAATGTACCCTAAATCATTAATAAATCTTAGTATTTTTTTAAGATGGTTGACAAGAAGAACAAGATGTATTATTGTATCAATGATATAGTACAGTTGCGGAGAAATAGAATACTGCTGAGTACATGGATACAAGGAAGGAGAGATGAGTGTTGGAGGGACATGAGGAGCAGAACGAAATCCCCGGAGGGGATGCCCTGATTGAAGTCAGAAACCTGATGAAGATTTACAATCCCGGAGAAAATGAAGTCCGGGCGCTAAACGATGTATCGCTGCGTATCGACAGAGGGGAATTTGTTGCGATTATCGGCCAGTCCGGTTCCGGAAAATCTACATTTATGAATATGCTGGGCTGCCTGGACATTCCTACATCGGGCAGCTATTACCTGAATGGAAACGATGTGGCCGGGCTGTCAGATGATGAGTTGTCGGAAATCCGCAATAAGGAAATCGGTTTTATTTTTCAGGGGTTTAATCTGATACCGAATCTGACAGCGCTGGAGAATGTGGAGCTTCCCTTGATTTACCGGAATGTTCCGGCCGCAAAACGCCATGAAATGTCGGTGGAATCACTGAAAAGAGTGGGGCTTGAGAACCGGATGGATCACAAACCTTCGGAAATGTCCGGCGGGCAGCAGCAGCGTGTGGCAATTGCCAGGGCGCTTGCGGCGGCGCCTCCGGTGATTCTGGCGGATGAACCGACCGGAAATCTGGACTCCGCTTCAAGCAAGGAGATTATGCAGATTCTGCGGGAGCTTCATGGCGAGGGGCGGACGGTGATTTTAATCACCCATGATAATCAGATTGCAGAAAGCGCAAATCGGGTAATACGTATTATGGATGGAAAAATTGTATCGGATACGGAAAAGGAGTGAAATCATGTTTCAGAAAAAACAGGGATCGAAAAAGAAGATAAAAAAATGGAAGATTGTGGCTGTTATTATAGTGCTTGCAGTGGTTGTGCGGATTGCCGCAGGCGCGTTGTCCGGCGGTTCAAACGAGCTTTTGCCGATCGTGGATACGGCTGAGGCAGTAACAGGGACAATTACCTCGACATTAGATACCAGCGGGACGATTGGCAGCAGCCTGACAAGGGTATATGCTTCCCCGATTAACGCGCAGGTGGGGGAAGTCCCGGTGGAAGTCGGGCAGAAAGTATTAAAGGGAGATTATCTGCTGACCTATGATACCTCTTCCCTGCAGAAAAGTTATGATATCGCAGAGCTTCAGGCAAAAGCTGAGACGGCGACTTCTAACGATTCACTGACAAAGAGCAATGAAAGCGCGGCGGATCTGGCAAGGAGCGCCAGCGATATCAATACGCTAAAGAGCCAGATCGACACAGTAAATGCGGAAATCGCCAATCTCCAGGCGCAGGCGACAAACAATGAAATCGCGGGCAACAACAATGCCGCCATCAATGAAGAAATTGCAAGGCTGCAGGGAGAAGTGGAAGATATCGCTTCCCGGATTTTAGCTCTGGAAGCCAAAAAAGAGCAGAAGACAATCACAGACAAGGAAAAAGACAAATTAAAGCAGCTGAAAAAAGAGAAAAGCGACAAAGAAAAAGAGATCCAGAACAGGCAGGATTCCCTGGCAAATTCCAGAGATCTTGCAAATAATATGACCAATATCCAGGCACAGCTGACCCAGAAAAATACGCAGCTTGCGGAACTGCAGAGCAAACTTGCCGAAGCAGAGTCCAAAAATGCATCAGCGGAGGCCGGGATTTTATCGGAATCGGCAAAAGCGAATATCAGCTATACCAAGCAGGCCAGCAGCCTGACACTAGAACAGAGCGCGGCGGATCTGTCCAGGGCAAAAGCCGGAATTACCGCGGATTTTGATGGAATTGTAACAGAAGTCGCCGCATCGGCAGGTACGATAGCGACAGAAGGGACTCCTTTGATTACCTTAGCGAGCGCAAGAGAAATGTGTGTGGAGATTTCCGTATCGAAATATAATCTGACGAATCTGGCCGAGGGACAGAAAGTAACGGTAAACTTCCAGGAGAGGGATTATACGGGAACGGTGGATACGATCAGCAAAATTGCCCAGAAAAGTGAATCCGGCGGCGCTATGGTAACGGTAAAAATTCGCATTGACAATCCGGATGACAATCTGATTCTTGGGCTGGACGCAAAAGTCACAGTCGATCTGGGCTCGGCGGAAGATGTGCTGATTGTGCCGATTACCGCGGTGAACTCGGATACAACCGGAGATTTTGTCTATGTGGTAGAGAATAATCTGGTTGTGAAAAAATACGTGACAACCGGAATGTCTTCCAAAGAAGAAATGGAGATCAAAAGCGGCATCGAACAGGGAGAAAAAGTAATTACAACGGTGGATTCCAGCATTATGGAAGGTATGCCGGTGATGGATAATACGCAGGAAGATTTTGCAAACGCCCTGTCTACGGAAGCGGCGGAATAGGAGGCGTTATGTCGCAGATTTATGAATACCTGAAAATGGCCGTCTCCAATATCAAAGCCAATAAAATGCGGTCATTTTTAACGATGCTCGGTATTATTATCGGGATTTCCTCGGTCATACTGATTATGTCCCTGGGAAATGGAGCCAAGAATGTTATTACGGAGCAGATGGCGGGAATTGCGGCCGGACAGATTGCCCTGTATACATATGACAGTACAGGTTCCTATTATATTACGAATGACGATATGGAGGCGATCAAAGAAGAAGTCGATGGCATTAAGGCAGTGAATACTTATATGTACTGCGATGGAACTACCACTACACAGAAAGGGGAGTTTCAGGTGCAGGGAAGCGGACAGATGGCGTCTTACCAGTATTTTTCCACTTCCAAAATTTTAAAGGGCAGATATTTTAATGAATCCGAATATCTGTCAGGCCAGCAGGTCTGCGTGATTGGGGAAAATGACGCGGTGCGCCTGTTTGGCTCTACGGATGTGATTGGCATGAGTTTAGACGTCACGTTCTGGGATGTGGAGCTGACACTTACCATTATTGGTGTGGAACAGGCGGAACAGCAATCCATGTTTACGTTTACCTATGAAAATTCACCGGTCTATTTATATTTTCCGATTACGGTTTTAGAGCAGGTTTACGGTATGGTAATGGATGACTACTATCAGATCTATCTTCTGGCGGAAGACGGCGCGGATACGGCGGCAATCACTTCTCAGGTGGTAAGCCTGCTCGAACGCAGGCATCAGTGCTATGGAGAAGATATTTACCAGTATGAAAGCTTTAATGATTATATGAGCATTGTCAATACGGTGATCAATGTTGTGACGATGCTGATCTCTTTGGTGGCGGCAATTTCCCTGATTGTAGGCGGAATCGGCGTTATGAATATTATGCTGGTATCGGTTACGGAACGCACAAGGGAAATTGGAATCCGCAAAGCGTTAGGGGCGAAGACGCGTTCCATTATGCTGCAGTTTTTATCCGAATCTGCAATCATTACGATGATTGGAGGGCTGATCGGGATTCTGGCCGGTGTTGCCGGGGCATTTTTAGTGGCGAAGATTGTCGCAATGGTAAATCCGATGCTTGCGTTTACCCCTTCCGTAAGCATCAGTACAGTGCTGCTGACCACGTTGTTTTCTTCTGTCATTGGTCTGTTCTTTGGCATTTATCCGGCTAAGAAAGCGGCAAAAATGAGTCCGATCGAAGCGCTGCGCAGGAATTGATAAAAACAGTTGTGTTTCTGAAACGTCTGGGCTATAATGTTACAGGATCGTAACATTGGCGGAGAAACGGCATATAGTATATTGAGATTAAAAACGGAGCTGTTGCAGTGAATCAGTTTGAAGAATCTTATCTGCGGATGCCAAAGGAGCAAATGCCCTTTTACCTGACATATCCTATGACGAATGTTTACCAGACAGAGCGGGAATATGAACGGGATATGGAACGTATGAAAGAGTTATATCCGAAACGCATGAAGAAACTGCTTGCATACGTAGAAGAAGAATGTGACAAAATGGAATACGAAGGAAGCATGATGTACGATGAATATCCGGATAAAGTTATGATGTACCGGCTGGCGGCGAAGATTTATGACAGGGCGCTTCCCGTACAGGAGACGGAACGCCAAAGCGGCGGCAGGGACAGAGATTTGATGGATGTGGTACAGGTGCTTTTGTATGACGAGATGTACCGGCGCCGGGGCAGGCGCAGACGCTGCTGCCGGAGATGGTGGTAAAAAGAATTGAGACAACGGGAAAATGCCATGGTTTCAGATATTGCTGGAATCATGGCATGTTGTGGATCGGGAAAAGAAGAGGTTTAGCATACCATGAAAAAAGGGATTATAAAAGTACTGGTATTACTTGCTGTGTTTTGCCTGGGCGTGATCGGGTTTGGGCAGCTGACGAATCATACGAATCAGGATTTGACAACGGAACTAGGAGACGCGTCGCTGCCGCTTGTTTCGTTGTATATGCAGGATATCCAGGTGAATGAACTCCGTGGGTATACATCACAGATGAATGGCGTATATATGCGGGATACGATTACGCCGATCAGCGAAGAACGGATTCTGCCAATCCAGATTCGGCTGTATGATACCAGGGTAGACGGGCTTTCCTGTGAGATACGAAGCCTGGATATGGAACGGCTGATTTCGGATTTTACAGTAGAAGATTACAAACAGGAAGAAGGCAGAATCAGCGCGGATATCCCGATTCAGAATCTTTTGCAGAAAAACGAAGAATATCTTTTGATTATCAAAGTATCTTCCGGCGAAGATACGATTTATTATTATACCAGAATTATAGAAGAGCAGGACTGTTATACAGAGGACTGCGTGGCGTTTGCAATGGATTTTCATCGGAAGACTTTTGACAAAACCGCTGCCGACAGCCTTGCTACGTATCTGGAGCCAAACGCGTCCGGGGACAATTCCACGCTTCATAAAGTAGATATCCATTCCAGCCTAAAGCAGGTGGCGTGGGCTGATTTTGAAGGAGAACGCCTCTTAGAGCCAATTCCTTCGATTAAAGAAATCAACAGCTCCTATACAGTTGTAATTCTGGATTACCTGATGACATCTACAGGAGCCAATGGGGAACTGGAATACTATAATGTAGAGGAGTACTACCGGGTCCGCTATACCAATGAGCGGATGTATCTTTTGAATTATGAGCGGACGATGGAGCAGATTTTCCGCGCGGAGAATCTGGAAGCTTATGAAAACTATATCCAGCTGGGAATCCGGGGGCAGGATGTGGAATTTGCCGCAAATGAAAGGGGCAATATTATAAGTTTCGTACAGGGCGGGGAACTCTGGTGCTATAATGAGTCAAACAGCCAGCTCTCGCAGGTATTCAGTTTTATCGGCAATGAAGGCATAGACGACAGGGAGAATTACAGGGAGCATGATATCCGGATTATCAATATCGATGAAACGGGGAGCCTGGATTTTGTCGTATATGGCTATATGAACTGCGGCGATCATGAAGGAAAAGTCGGAATCTGCGTCTATCACTATGACAGTGTTGTGAATACGATTGAAGAAGAGCTGTTTATCCCAACCAATGAATCCTATCAGGTGATGAATGCGGATCTGGGACGGCTGATGTATGAAAACGCACAGAATATATTTTTTATTCTGCTGGACGGGACGGTGTACCGGATTGATCTTTCTACGATGCAGGTCAGAGAATACATTAACGGATTGAAGGAAGGCGCCTATGCAATTTCGGAGTCCAACCGCTATCTGGCATGGACGGACAGCGGGAAGCTGAATGAAGCGGATCGGATTTATTTTGAAAATTTAGAAACCGAAAAGCGGCAGGAGATATCCGCGGAAAAAGGAGAATATTTAAAGCCGCTTGGGTTTATGGATGAGGATTTTGTCTATGGTGCGGCAAGGGCAGAGGACGTGCGGAAGGATTTTGCCGGGAACACGATTTTTCCAATGTATCAGGTTACTATTGCTGAGGCTGGTACGCTGGAACATTTAAAATCTTATCAGAAAGACGGATATTTTGTATCGGGTATCGAGATTGAAGATTACATTATGTATTTAAACAGGATTCAGTTCAACGGCGTGGCATATGTGGACGCCCCGCAGGATACCATTATGAACCGGGAAGGAAACGGCACGGCGGTTGCAGGAGTCCATACCACGATTACAGAGGTAAAGGAAACCCAGGTACAGCTGTTTTTAGTGGACCCGGTGAGCGGTTCGTCACCGAAGATCCTTACGCCGAAGGCGGTGGTGGTCGAAGAAGACAGGGAGATTGCCTTAACGCCGCGGGGAGAGGATGACAGATATTATGCTTATGCGCAGGGCGATGTGCTGGGGGTGACGGAAACGTTAAGCGAGGCAATTTCCACAGCAAATGAAGCAATGGGCGTTGTCATCGGCAAAGGGCAGCAGTATGTCTGGAAACGTGCAAGAAAATCTTTACAGCCGGAACTGGAAATCAAAGTGGGTGAAGAGGATGCGGCAGGTTCTTCGATTGCCAGATGCGTCAGCGCCATGTTAGAGCAGCAGTCTGTCAACATTGGCGTGACGGCATTGTTAGAGCAGGGAAAGACGCCAAAGGAGATCCTTGAGACAACGATGGAGGATGTTTTTGTACTGGATTTAACCGGCTGCAGCCTGGATGAAGTTTTGTATTATATCAGCCTTGGGACGCCCGTATTTGCGATGTCAGACGCTGCGGAAGCAATGCTTGTCGTGGGATATGACGCGCAGAATGTTGTGCTGTATCATCCGATGGAAGGGACTTCAGCGAAGATGGGACAGGAGGATGCCGCAGAATTGTTCCGGAACGCCGGGAATGTATTTTTTGGATATATACCGGAATGAGTGTGAATTACAGACAAAAATAACCAATTTTTAGAGAGGCAAACCATTTCTTTCGTGGGAATTTACTGATTTTCTAAAAACATATTGTAAAATTATGAATTATAGTTTATATTAATGGGTGTACTTGAGGAGGAAATGAAACCATGAGTAAGAAAGAAATAGTAGTTTCAAATGTTTCAAAGAAACATGACAATCCTATTGCGGAGCTGGTGCAGGTTGCCTGTCAGTTTGACAGCAACATTACCTTGGAGAGCCAGAACTGCCGGATTAATGCCAAGAGCATTATGGGGATTATGGCTTTTAATCCCAGCAAGGGGATGACGGTAAACATTGTTACAGAGGGCAACGATGAAAAAGAAGCGCTGCATGCAATGGAAAAATTTTTAGTATGTGAATAGTTTTGGGAGGTCAATTGTTATGGCAAAGTCAAAAGAACTGAAAGTTGAGACACCTGTAGTAGAAGCCAAAAAGAACACAGAAACGAAAAAGACAGAGACGAAGAAAGCTGAAGCGAAGCAGACGGAAGTAAAAAAGGAAGAAACGAAGAAGCCGGATGTGAAAAAGGCAGAAGTGAAGAATACGGAAGCAGCGAAAACAGTAAAAGCTGAAACAGAACCAGCAAAAGCGAAGGCAGAAGTTCCGGCGGAAAAGGAAACAGAAGCAGCGGAAGCTGCAAAGAAGGCAGCAGCGAAAGTGAAGAAAACTGTAAAAGAAAAGAGCCCTGTAATACCTGAAGTATTTATACAGTATCAGGAGCAGCAGACGGATGTTGCGGATATTGTAGCAAAAGTAAAAGAGCTGTATGTTGCTCAGAAACATCGTGAATCCTCCATTAAGTCACTTCAGGTTTATATAAAGCCACAGGATGGCAAAGCTTATTATGTAATCAACGATAAGATTACAGGCGATCTTGATTTATTTTAAATGATGATACATTTGAAAAAAACCGGCGTATGCCGGTTTTTTATTTACAGAATTATTTCTTGATATTTTTGGCTTTGTATTTGGTCAGAATGCGCTGGATTCTGTCATAGGGGTCCAGCAGTTCACTGATGGATACGTCATGATTTAAGTTGTCGATAATGTAAGCGATGTATTTGCTCATGTCACAGTTGATGTAATAGGGTTTGGACAAAAGCTCGTCATCCTGACAGGTCAGGTTGGTTGTCAAAAGGCGGTAAATAATGCCGTCGTTGTATGCTTTGTCAAATTTTTCTAAGCCATTGGTAAACAGTCCGAAGGTGGAAATCACAAAGATACGGTTTGCTTTGCGCTTCTTTAATTCAGTGGCCACATCAATCATACTGTCTCCGGAGGATATCATATCGTCTATAATTAAAACGTCTTTTCCTTCTACAGAAGAACCCAGAAATTCATGCGCAACGATTGGATTGCGCCCGCCGACAATTTTGCTGTAATCCCGGCGTTTGTAGAACATTCCCATATCGAGCCCAAGCACATTGGCCAGATAAATAGCCCGGTTGGTGCCGCCCTCGTCGGGGCTTATTACCATCATATGATCGTTGTCGATTTTCAGATCTTTTACATTGTTTAACAGACCTTTGATAAACTGATACGCAGGCTGCACCGAGTCAAACCCTTTCAGCGGGATTGCGTTTTGTACCTTGGGATCATGGGCGTCGAAGGTGATAATGTTTGTTACCCCCATATTGATCAAATCCTGAAGGGCTAAGGCACAGTCTAAGGATTCTCTTGAAGTACGTTTGTGCTGCCGGCTTTCGTACAGGAAGGGGATAATAACGGTGATTCTTCTTGCTTTTCCTCCTACGGCGGCAATAATGCGCTTTAAGTCGGCAAAATGGTCGTCAGGCGACATCAGGTTGGTATGTCCGCATAATGAATAAGTCAGATGATGGTTTGTAACATCTACCATCAGGTACAGGTCATAACCGCGGACGGAATCCGAGATGACACCCTTTGCTTCACCGCTTCCGAATCGTGGGCAGGAGGCTTTTACAATGTAGCTGTCCCGTGAGTAACGATTCATGGCAAAGGTATCGGCGTGCTCGTATTTACGGTTTGCCCGCCATTTTACCAGATAGCGGTCTACCTTTTTCCCCATCTCCTGAAAGCTTTCTAAGGGAATGAGCCCAAGGGTGCCGGCAGGAAGCATTTGTAATAATTTTTCATCGTTTGCCATAACAGTCCTCCATAAATTGTAAGTCCATGTGTAAATCTGTAACAGTAAAGTGTCTGAACTGTTACATTAGTTTCTTATATATTCAATTAGATAAAAGGAATCTAATGAATTTTTTTCTGGATACGGATATCATCGCCGAATAGTTTTAACATTACATATTTGCTCGATATTCTGGAAAATGTCCGCTCCGAGTAGATTTCCGCAACCTGGTTCAGCGAAAGATTCGTGGAAATAATCGTCGATTTGCTGCGGAGTATCCGTTCGTTGATACATAAAAACAATTGTGAAATAGTAAAGGAATTCGGCATTTCCGTGCCAAGGTCGTCCAGGATCAGAAGATCGCAGTCAAAAATATTCTGATGAGCCGCAATAATATCTTTGTCATTTTCTTTTTGGAATGTGTTTTTTTCAAATATATCAAATAATTGAAACGCTGTAAAGTAGATGACGGAATGTCCTGTGTCCAATAATTCCTTGGCAACGCAATTTGACAGAAACGTCTTGCCGACTCCGGTGTCTCCATACAAAAACAGATTGGAGAAATCCGTATCGAAATCCCGGATGAATTTCTGGCACTCTCTGACGGCATTCTGAATCGTCTGCAGAGAAGTCAGCCCGGTTGCGGGATTCTGCTGGCTGTCAGAATAATAATCATAAGAAAAAGTGCCAAAATTCTCATCTTTTAAAATATTGCGGATATTCGACTGGGTATAGACTAAGTCAATGGCACGCTGCATAAAACAGTGGCAGCGTTCATTCTCAATATATCCGGTGTCCTTACAGTCCGGGCATTCGTAGACCGGTTCAAAATACTGTTCGGAATACCCTAATTGCTTTAAAATATCCAGCCGCTGCTTTTTGTATTCGGAGAGCTTGCTGCGTAATGTAGCAAGCGCAGTGACATCGCCATTTAATAATTTCCTGGCCTGAAAAAGGGAACAGGAGGAAATCGCATCGTCAATTGCTTTTAGACGCTTGTCTTTTCCGTAAACCTCATTCATGCGATCGTCAACCATATGCTGGTTCTTTATCTGCTTCGCATTATATTCACGTATAATCTGATCGTATTGCGCATTGCTTAACGGCATAGTTCGATTCTCCCTGTGGTTAATGTGTGGTATTTCATGTAACTGCTCAGCCTGAGGCGGAACAGTTACTGTTCAAAAGCTGTTGTTCAAGCTGATCGTAATTGTAGGTACGCTGTGGAAAATTGTTAAACCGGCTGCCTGAGGAACGCTGTGCGGTGTCTTTGGATTTGGCGGCCGCGCGGGACTTCTGGTGCGCAGTATCCAGTTTGACAATATCGTTTAAGGAATGGACATTATTTCTGTGCCAGCTGGTCAGAATCGTATCGGCATATTCAAAAGAAGGCTTTCCCGTAGACTGGATGGTACGGCGGCAGGCTTCTTTGATCAAATCCATGGATAGGGCGTATGAGCCTGTCCATTTCTGGATAGTCTTAAGCTCGGATGCAATCAGGTTGCGGCCGCTGATGCCAAAGGCTTTCATAACGGCATAGACGTCTTTCTGGTGCATGTTGTGCTCCCGCTTGGCGTCTTCCACAGAAGTAATGCCTGTTTCTGCCCAGGAAAGGGCGATTTTTTCCATATACCGGAAACTGGTATGGCCGTTGCTGATGCAGATCTCGATCAGGTATTCAATTAAATCTGCCGAAAAATGCAGTCCGTCATACCAGTACAAAATCGTGCGGATATCCGTAGGGTTTAAGGTACGGCCAAGATAATTCTCAGTAATAAATAAAACTTCCTGTACCGCTTCATCCTTCTGAAAGTGTTCCATTTGTTCTAATGTATAGGCGCATGCATCTTCTGGCGTATGTATGGGTCTGGCAGAACCTTTGTCTGTGTTCTCTTCCTGGCCTATGCAGGGAGCGGCGGCGTGTTCCGGAAGGTTTAAGGCGATGCCGGAAACTTCATGGCTGGCGTTATATTCCAGATGAAGCAGCTGCATCTTCTCCCAGTAGGTCAGCGCCCGAAGAACGTCTTTCTCTGTATGTTCAAAGATATCAGCGAGTTCAGAGATGGTGCAGGCCTGTCGGTTCTGGCTCATGCAGCGGAGCAGATACAGATAAATTTTTACGAATTCTCCATTGGCAGCTGTCATATATTTGTCTATGAAAATGTTGGGAACACAGGTAGAAGATAATAAACCGCTGCCCGCTAATGTAATGTTCGACATATGATTACCCCTCTCTTACTATCTAATCTGTTTCCAAATTATAGCACGCATTATGCAAATTGAAAAGAGAAAATTTTCGCTCAACCCTAGTAAAATCAAGGGTTTGGGCGATTGTGGATAATGTGGATAACAGGTGGGGAAGCTAAGAAAAACCATATGTTTTCAGAACCGCCGGAAATGAAAAAATCCACATCCTGGATGTGAATAATCAGACATTCAAAATGTGGATAATGTGGATAACTCAGTGTATAAGTAGGTCTTCTGCAATTTTTACAACGTCTCCGGCGCCCATAGTTATCAACAAGTCACCGTTTAAACATTTTTTTTCTAAAAAAGATTCGATTTCTGAAAAAGTTGGAAAATAGTAATTTTCTGTTCCAAGTTCCGTTAGGCCAGCTGCAATATCTTCAGAACTGACGCCTAACGTATCTGTTTCCCGTGCGGCATAGATATCAGCCAGTACGACGATATCCGCTGCGGAAAGAGCTTTGATAAAATCGGACAGAAAAGCCTTTGTGCGGGAATAGGTATGCGGCTGGAAGACACAGATCAGACGTTTGTGCGGATAGTTGGCGGCAGCAGTTAAAGTAGCGGTAATTTCGGTAGGATGATGTGCATAATCATCAATTATGGTAACATGATCTTTCATGGAGCCCTTGAACTGGAACCTGCGTTCCGTTCCGTCAAACAGGGAAAGCCCACGGGATACCGCTTCTGTGGGAAGGTGAAACTCCAGGGCGGCTGCAGCTGCGGCTAAGGAGTTATATACATTGTGCATTCCGGCAACGGAAAGTGAGACTTTGGTGACGGCGCTGCCTTTGTGCAGAATCGTATAAGAAGCGCATCCTTTTTCGTCAAATGAGATATCGGCCGGATAGTAGTCGAAGGAATCGGAACTGCCATAGGTGATTGTGGATACCGGAAGGCCGTCCGTAAGTTCCGGATAGTCCGCAATATCGCCATTGATAATAACAGCGCCGCCAGAGACGGTGTTTGCGGCAAATCTGTGGAAAGAATCCCGGATCTGCGCGAGGTTTTCAAAGAAGTCCATATGATCCTCTTCGATGTTTAGAATCAGACTGTATTTTGGACGGAAATTCAGGAAACTGTTGGTATATTCACAGGCTTCTGTCAGGAACACATCGGAATGCCCGACACGGATATTGCCTCCAATGGCTTTTAGCATTCCGCCAACGGAAACGGTGGGGTCGGTGTCCGCGGCAAGCAGGATCTGCGTAAGCATAGAGGTAGTTGTCGTTTTTCCATGTGTGCCGGCGACGGCGAAAGAATTCTGGTAATTGTCCATAATCTGGCCAAGCAGCTGGGCACGGGAGAGCATGGGAAGGCCTGCGGATACGGCGGCGGCATATTCCGGGTTGTCTTCGTGGATTGCGGCAGTGTATACAACGGCGTCAATGGCCGGAGTAATATTCGCTGCGGATTGGGGGTATGCTATTTGGGCGCCTTTTGCGGCAAGCTGTCTTGTAAGCGGCGATTCCTTGGAGTCGGAGCCGGAGATTTGGAAGCCTTCCTCCAAAAGGACTTCAGCGAGGCCGCTCATGCTGATGCCGCCGATGCCGATGAAATGAAGGTGGATGGGCGTTTGAAAATTAATTTGATACATGCTTATCAGTCCAATCTTTTATATTTTTGAATTGTTTCTATATATTATAACCAAGAATTGGAGAATTGCAAATTATTCAGGGATATTTATTTTGGAATTGCGGCGTATATAGTTGCTTTTAAGACAAAGTGACAGAAAATATCCATAAAAAACCTGCAAAGGCGTAAAACGCAGTCCGATTGGTTTAAAAGAGGGTAAAAATGCGTGGCAGATGCTGTAAAAATAGGAATAAAGGTACATGAGTCAGCGCAGTATCCAACACATCATGCAGATAAGTGTACAGATTTTGTGGTTTTTAACAAAAAATAGCAAAAGCAGGGTTATGGCTTGTTAAAAATGTTGTGTAAAAAATGATATTATGATATAATTTTTATAATAAATTATAAAAATACGAGAGGTGAGTGGTATGATTCGTAAAGAAATGATAGCGATGCTGCTGGCTGGCGGACAGGGCAGCAGGCTTGGCGTACTTACAGCGAATGTGGCGAAGCCGGCGGTGGCATTTGGCGGTAAATACCGCATAATTGACTTTCCGCTCAGTAACTGTATCAATTCAGGAATTGACACAGTGGGAGTTCTGACCCAGTATCAGCCTCTTCGGCTGAATTCTCATATCGGCATCGGAATTCCCTGGGATTTGGATCGAAACCATGGAGGCGTTACCGTGCTGCCGCCTTATGAGAAGAATGACAGCAGCGAATGGTATACAGGCACGGCCAATGCGATTTATCAGAATTTGAGTTATATTGACAGCTACAATCCGAACTATGTGCTGATTCTTTCCGGCGATCATATTTATAAGATGGATTATGAAGTGATGCTGGATTTCCATAAGGAAAACAATGCAGATGTTACGATTGCGGCTATGCCGGTTCCGATTGAGGAGGCCAGCCGTTTTGGGATTGTCATTACCGATGAGGAGAAGCGGATCACAGATTTTGAGGAGAAACCGGCGCAGCCGCGGAGCAATCTGGCTTCGATGGGCATTTATATCTTTACTTGGAGCGTGCTGCGCGAGGCTTTGATTGCCATGAAAGATCAGGGGAACTGTGATTTCGGCAAGCATATTATTCCTTATTGCCACGAGCGGAAGCGGCGGCTGTTCGCATATGAGTATAACGGATACTGGAAAGATGTGGGTACCCTGGGTTCTTACTGGGAAGCGAATATGGAGCTGGTGGATCTGATTCCGGAGTTCAACCTCTATGAGGAATACTGGAAGATCTATACGAAGACAGACAATGTGGAGCCGCAGTATATTTCATCGGAGTCTAAGATTGAGAAGAGTATTATTGGCGAGGGTACGGAGATTTTTGGAGAGGTATACAATTCTGTGGTTGGAGCCGGGGTGATTATTGGCAGGGGTACTGTGGTGAAAGATTCCATTATTATGAAGGATACGCATATTGGAGAAGGCTGCAGGCTGGATCGCGTGATTATTGCCGAGTGCTGTGAAGTTGGTGACAAGGTTGAGATGGGGAGCGGCGAGGCGGCGCCAAGTAAGCTGAATGATAAAGTGTACGCGTTTGGCCTTGTGACAGTTGGAGAAGATTCCCGCATACCTTCCAATGTCAGAATCGGAAAGAATACGGCGATTTCCGGCGTAACAGAAAAAGAGGATTATCCGGACGGCATACTTGCCGGAGGCGAATATATTATTAAGGCAGGTGAGAACAAATGAAAGCAATCGGGATTATTCTTGCGGGCGGCAACAGCAACCGTATGCAGAGGCTGACGGACCGCAGGGCGGTGTCGGCTATGCCGATAGGCGGAAGCTATCGCTGCATTGATTTTGCATTGAGTAATATGAGCAATTCCCGGATTCATACGGTGGCCGTTTTGACTCAGTATAATACAAGATCTTTGAATGAACACTTAAGTTCCTCCAAATGGTGGGATTTCGGCAGGAAGCAGGGCGGCTTATATACGTTTACGCCCACGGTTACAGCTTCCAATAACTGGTGGTACCGGGGAACGGCAGACGCAATGTATCAGAACATCGACTTTTTAAAGAGGCGCCATGAGCCCTATGTAATTATCACCAGCGGAGACTGTGTTTATAAAGTGGATTTTAATGAGCTTTTGGATTATCATATTGAGAAAAAAGCAGATATTACGATTGTCTGTAAAGATCTGCCGCCAGGAACGGATGTGACCCGCTACGGCGTTATCCGTATGAATGAGGATGCAAGGATCACAGAATTTGAGGAGAAGCCGATGCTGGCCAGTTCCAACACGGTTTCCACCGGAATCTATATTATCCGCAGGCGTCAGCTGATTGAGATGTTAGAGCGCTGCGCGCAGGAGGAACGGTATGATTTTGTATCGGATATTCTGATCCGGTATAAGAACCTGAAGCGGATTTATGGGTACAAGCTAAAGACCTATTGGAGCAATATTGCTTCTGTGGAATCATATTATGCGACGAACATGGACTTTTTGAAGCCGGAAGTCAGGAAGTTTTTCTTCCGGGATGAGCCGAAGATTGCGACCAAGGTGGACGATCTTCCGCCGGCAAAATACAACGTAGGCTCTGATGTGCGCAACAGCCTGGTTGCCAGCGGCTGTATTATCAACAGCAAAGTAGAGAACTCGATTCTGTTTAAGAAGGCATTTGTCGGCAAGAATTGCGTAATTAAAAATTCCATTATTCTGAATGATGTCTATATCGGAGATAATACGCATATCGAGAATTGTATTGTTGAGAGCAGGAATACGCTGCGTGCCAATACGTATTATTGCGGGGATAACGGCATCAAAGTTGTTTTTGAAGAAAACGACAGATTTGTCATGTGACACAGTAATCCGGGAAGCCAGTTGCAAAAACGGGCATATCGGAACGCGGGGCAGCCAGTACCTGGTCTGCCAAACGGCAATATGGCTTGGACGGATGCTTGATTGATACGAAGCGTCAGATAAATCTGCCGTGTTCCGGCTGCGGCTGGCGCAATACTTATGGCAGGTTTTGCCGGCCATAAGTATTAACATAAGATAGGTGTACTGTCCGCAGTATACCAGTGTGCTGACTGGATCAGCACAACAGGGCGGCCGGTACATAAATATACTGCGGAAGGAGGCAACGTTATGCAGATTACAGATGTAAGAATCCGAAAAGTGGAAAAAGAAGGCAAGATGAAGGCTGTAGTCTCTATTACCATTGACGAGGAATTTGTGGTGCATGATATTAAGGTAATTGAAGGTGAAAAGGGATTGTTCATTACAATGCCGAGCCGAAAAGCTGCAGATGGCGAGTATCGCGATATCGCACATCCGATTAATTCCGCCACCAGAGAAAAAATTCAGAATCTGGTATTAGAAAAATACCAGGCAGAAATTGTAGTGGCGGAAGAATAGGAGAAAACCCCCGTTTTTCAGATGTGTTTATAAGAAAGACGGGGGTGTTTTTTTTGATGGTATAAATGGGAGGAGAAGTGGGGAACATGAAACGAGGCAAAACATGGTGTTCTCTTTTGCTGACGGCAGGGATGACACTGGGCAGCCTGACAGGACTTACGATGGGAGATGCGAACATGGTGAAAGCGGCGGAAAATACAGCGCCTGGAAAACCGACGGATTTAAAGACGGAGATGCTGCGGGAAGCATATGGAATTGATACGAAGAATCCGGCTTTTTCCTGGGTGGTCAATGATACGGATGCGGATGAAGTACAGACCGCATACAGAATTCTGGTATCTAAAACCAGCGCGCTGCAGGGAGAGGCGCTGGATACCGGATGGGTGGAATCTGGCGAAAGTTCCTTTGTCCATGCGCCAAAGCTGGAAGAAAAGTTAGAGGATAACCAGCTGTATTACTGGCAGGTGCAGACAAAAGATAAAGCGGGGGCGGAAAGCCCGCTTTCGGATGCGGCGCCGTTTATGACGGATATTGCATCAGAGTGGCAGAGCCTGGATGGGATCTGGGCGGTTCCTGGCGCAGCGGAACTGGAGAACTGGAAAGATTATACGGTAGAAGCAACGGTCAGTATACAGTCCGGGGATGCACTTGCTTTACTGATGCGTATGGACGGCGGCAATAACGGGTATATGATACAGCTGCGGGATAAGGATAATGCAATAAAGGCGCACTCCATAACAAATGGAGGCGTAAATACAGGAGTAAATTCACCGGAGTTTCAGACATTGAATTTTTCGGAAAAAGGGATTACGCTTCCGAAAGATAAAAGCGAGTTTCAGATAAAGCTGACGGCAAAAGGATCGGAAATTTTGGTGGCGGTTAATACCGGAACCGGCTATCAGGATGCCGGCGCAATTCATCTTGCTTCTTCTGGAACTGTGATCACTGCAGGGAAGCCGGGTTTCCGGACTGGCAGGTATGAAAGCGGAACCGTTGCGGATTTAAAAATTACAGGCAGCGACGGTGAGATGCTGTATGAGAGCGGCTTTTTGTCAGACGATGGTTTTTTCAGTGGCTGCAGCGTTTCAGGCGGCAAACTTTCTGTAGGAAATTCGGCATATGTCGTGCTGAATAATCCGGATCAGCTGCAGGAACGGGGAAATATCTCATTTCTGCGCAGCCCCGGAATAGAGATTTCGGATAAATCCAATATCGATAAGGCAATTATCAGCGCGGCGGCAAGAGGGACGGCGATTGACAGAGGAACGATTTTTGACCTGTTTTTCAATGGAGAATGCATTGGCGCAGGCTCTGCCAGAGAACTTGGAAATGTCGGCGGATTTTCATCCGGCAGCGGTTATACGCAGGTATATTACAACTCTTATGATGTAACTGATCTGCTTGCGCAGGGCGGGCAGAATGTGATCAGCGCGGTGGGCAACTGCCGGGATGAGGCCCGCGGCATTTTGATTCAGATGACGCTGTTTTACAAAGACGGGACAAAAGAGACGGTTACAAACAGCGGCGCAGCAGATTCCGGCTGGAAGACATTAGACGGCACAAACGCTTTTGGGGATGAAGGGCAGATGATATCTGCAGAGAACAATTATATGAAATTGTTCCATGACAATATTAATATGGAGGCATATCCGGAAGGATGGAATACCGTTACATATGACGACTCCGGATGGCAGGCAGCGAAGGTAAACCAGGCCGTGGCTGATCGCAGTACAGGAAGAAGCGGACGGGTTCTATACCCCAGTCTGTCTGAAAATACACTTCGGTTTGAAACAAATGAGACTGCAAAGCGGATCTATCAGAATAACGCTGGAAATGTAGTCGTGGATTTGGGCAAAGAGATTATCGGCGGGCTGAAAGTCAATATCAACAGCAGCACAAGCCAGAAGATAACGGTTTATATGGGCGAAGAGATGGACGGCGACGGCGTAAAGCATAAATTAACAGCGTCTCCCGATTATGTGGATACATGGACACTGAAAAGCGGAATGAATGCATTTGAGACGATTACAATGCGCAACGTCCGTTATGTGGAGCTGATTGGCCTGGATCATGAGACAAAGCAGTCCGTGATAAACAACCCGGACAGTATGAAAGGCTGGGCAATTCAGCAGGAATTTGATGAAAATGATTCTTCTTTTACAGCTTCCGGCAGCGATGAGGCCAAGATGCTGAATCGTCTGTATGAATTTAGTAAATACAGTATCAAAGCGACCAATCAGGATGTATTTGTAGATTCCCAGGCAAGGGAACGGGCGCCCTACGAAGGGGATTTGCTGGTAAATTCCAATACCAGCTACGCAGTCAGCGGCAATTATTCCCTGGCGCGCCATTCCAATGAATGGCTGATTGACAATCCGACCTGGCCAAACGATTACAGCCTGTTTTCTGTTGAAATGTCCTATTGGGACTATATTTATACAGGCAATACAGATTCCATCCGGGAAAATTATGAAGGGCTGAAAAAGAAACTGACGACAAAAGTGGAATCAGAAGATTCCAATACAGGCCTGCTGTATGTAAAAGACAGCCAGGCCGGACGCACAGCATTGATTGACTGGCCGACGAGTGAACGTGATGGGTATCAGGGAAGCCGTTATGATGTGGTTTTAAATGCGGAATATGTAGGTATTTACCGCTATATGGCGATTATCTGTGATGCGCTGCAGAAGACAGAGGACGCCGCCTGCTATCGTGCCAAAGCGGATAAACTGCAGAACAGCCTGATCACATATGCGTATGACAAGACAAACGGCTGTTTCTATGATTCGCTGGATCAGAGTTATAATGCGACCAAACATTTTTCTACACATGCGACAGCTTATGCCCTTGCCTATGGAGTATTTGACAGCTCCCAAATGGCGGACGCCATGTGTGAATTTGTCTACAACAATTGTAAAGAGGAATTTAAAGGGAGCGTCTATGTCACCTACTTTATCTTAAAGGGGCTGTATATGGGCAATCATGGGGAACTGGCACAGAAGCTGATGACCAACCCCAAAGTCGGAACAGATGTAAAAACGTTTGCTTCTCTGTTAGACAATCTGCACTGTACGATTACGCCGGAAGCCTGGGGACATGCGCATAAAAGGAATATGACATTATCCCATCCATGGGGCGCGTCGCCGGGTTGTTCGATTGTGCAGGGAATGTTTGGGATTCTGCCGACAAAGGCTGGCTTTGAAGAATTTTCTGTCAAACTGCAGCCGGGGGGAATACCGGAAGCGTCTGTGACAGCGCCTACCATAAAAGGCAAAGTATCTGTTTCATATACAAATGGAAGCGAGGCGGATCTGCAGCAGAATAAACTGCGGGCAGAGGTAACGATCCCGGCAAACAGCAGGGCAGTCGTATCCCTTCCGGTCAATGGAAACAATTATTCCTGCCTGATGGTAGACGGAGAAAAAATAGAAGCTGCATATGACGGAACCTATTTAAGCGTTACATTGGGTTCTGGGGCACACAGCATATCGATCAGTGAGGAAACCGTCGATCTGGATAAATATTTTGATCTTGCCGTCAGCGCAGAGAGAACAAATCTGCCGTATGGCGCGTCCGCGCAGATTATAACAGAGCTGATCCGGCGTGATGGAAGCAAAGTGACAGAAAATAAGGAGGTAAGCTACCGCAGCCTGAATCCGGATGTTGTAACCGTCAGTGAAGACGGCCTGGTAAAAGGAATTGGAGCCGGAACGGCGGAAGTGGAAATTACAGCTTCTTATGAGGGACTGACCAAAAAAGAGCGTCTTTCCTTTACCGTAGAAGCGGAACAAGTGACATTGACGGGCCTGGAACTTTGTTTATCTGCAGGCAGTACGCTGACTGTAGGCAGCAGCAGCCAGGCAGTCCTGCAGAACGTTTACAGCAATGGTAAAAAAGAAGCGGTTGCTTCTGATGTAACATACACTGTCAAAGGGGATGCTGTTACAGTAGACAGCACAACCGGATCAGTTACGGCACAAAAGGCGGGAAATGCAACGGTTATAGCAAAGACCGCTGCCAATACAAAGGCACTTGCTGCAATTTCTTCTGAACAGATTGGCAGTATGACAGAATGGAATTTTGACGGAACCGCAAATCCACTGGGCGGCGGGACATCTTTGGATAATGGAAGAATTTACGCGGATGTCAGCCAGACGGCAGATAATACCGACAGCGACAAGCGGGGAAATGTAGTTGCCGGTACATTTGAAATTGAAGCTGTTGCAGCCAATATCGCGTTTAATGTAAAAGACAGCAATAACCGTTATTTCTGGCAATTCCAGGAATCAGGCAGCTTAAAGAAACATAAACAGCAAAACGGGACAATAACTGACTTTGGCGGGCTGGTTCCAATTACTGTTAAGAATGGAGAAAATACATTCCGCATTGCAACTGTGGGCAATCAAATCTATACATGGCTGAACGGAGAGCTTGTGGATATATGTGATACTCAGGATGACATGCCAGTTTCCGGAGGTTTTGGTATTCGGAACGGAAGAACAGAAAGTTTTTATCTGAACAGCATTTCTGTAGGACAGGATTTGGTTTTCCAGGCAGAAACTGAGGTAACAGTAACAGAAGAAGCGCTGCCATATATCACAGATGTAAATGTACAGGATGGGATAGAAGCGCCAGTGGGAACTCTTTTTGGAGAACTGGCTCTGCCAAAGACAGTGACAGTAACGTTAAGTGACAATACGACAAGGGAAATTGCCGTAGAGTGGAGCGGAGAGTATGATGCATCCAAAGCAGGAGAATATACCCTGACAGGTATTCTGGCAGCGGGAGAAGATTATGAGAATCCGGAAAATATTCAGGCTGCAGTTAAAATTGTGGTTGAAAGCACAGAGGTAAAAAAACCGGATATCGTATCGGTACAAAGATTTACAGATATCAAAACGACTGTTGGAACAGCGTTTGAGAAGCTTCCATTGCCTGCAGAAGCAGAGGTTGCGCTGAGCGATCATACAACGAAGAAAATAGGCGTAACCTGGGCGAACGGATCCTATGACGCGTCAAAAGCCGGAACCTATACCTTAGCCGGAACCTTAGCAGCCGGCACAGAGTATATGAATACAAACGGAATCCAGGCTACTGTGAAAGTAACCGTAACAGAAGCGTCGTCAGACGGCACGGATCATAAAGATCCAAGCGGAGGATCAGGCAGCCAGAATCCAGCTGTAAAGCCTGTAGTAAAATTAAACGCCAAATCTCTGCCGCTGCAGGTGAAAAAATCGACAAACGTATTAAAAGCCAGCGGAATGATAGCCGGGGATAAAGTTCTGAAATGGGAAAGCTCAAAGCCTTCCGTCGCTTCTGTCAACAAAAAAACCGGCAAAATAACCGCGAAGAAAAAGACCGGCACAACCATTATCAAAGTAACAACCCAAAAATGCGCAACAGCAGCCTGTACCATCAAAGTACAAAAAGGCAAAGTAAAAACAAAGAAAGTTGTCGTAACAAATGTAACAAAAAATAAACTGACCTTAAAGAAAGGCAAGAGCTTTAAACTTGCAGCAGAACGCCAGCCGCTTACCGCCACAGATAAAATCAGCTATTCCAGCTCGAAAAAATCCGTAGCGGCAGTCAATAAATCCGGCAAAATCACTGCAAAGAAAAAAGGCAAAACTGTCATTACAGTAAAGAGCGCCAACAATAAAAAGACAAAGATCACAGTAACAGTAAAATAACAGAAGCAGTTCAGAAACGAGGTATGAGATTTTTCATACCTCGTTTCTGCAAGAATATCACGAGTCACCTATGTTTTATTCCTTGCGAAATCCACCCTGTTCATGGTATAATCACCGGGGTTTTGGAAAGCCTGTAAACAAGCGGAAACAGAGGTTGAGAGAACATGCTGCACTTTTTTAACAGAACAAAAACATGCCCGTTGGAGGATCACGTAATGTATGTAATTGCAGGGCTTGGGAATCCGGATTCCAAATATCGGAATACCCGCCATAACATAGGATTTGATGTCATTGACGCGCTGGCAGAAAAATATAATATCAATATGAACGAAAGAAAACACAGGGCAGTCTGTGGAAGGGGTATCATAGAGGGAGTAAAAGTACTGCTGGCCAAACCCCAGACCTATATGAACGCCAGCGGTGACAGTATTGCGGAAATCCTGAAATTTTATAAACTGGATGCAAAAGAAGGCCTGATTGTGATTTTTGACGATATCAGTCTTTTGCCGGGAAATATTCGTATCCGCAAAAAAGGAAGCGCCGGAGGCCATAACGGAATCAAAAGCATCATTGCCAGATGCGGCACCAGTGAGTTTGCCCGGATTAAAGTCGGCGTGGGAGGAAAGCCGGAGGGCTGGGATCTGGCGGATCATGTATTGGGACACTTTTCAAAGTCAGAACGGGAGCTTGTAGAACAGTCCATTCCAGATGCATGCCTTGCTGCAGGGTATATGGTAAATGGCGGAGCTGACCGCGCTATGAATGAGTTTAATGCAAAAAGACGGGAGTAATATGAGAGCATTTTTAGAACCGCTGCGCACATTGGAAGAACTTCAGAAATTAGAAGCGCAGCTGAAACAGGGTCCGGGAATCCAGATGGTTTCCGGCTGTATTGATTCACAAAAACCACATTTGATGTACGGAGTCGGCAATGATTTTAACAATAAGATCATTGTCACTTTTAATGAGCAGAAAGCCAGAGAATTGTACGAGGAGTATCGATTTTTCGAGAAAAATGTCGTCTATTATCCGGGAAAAGATATTCTGTTTTACCAGTCAGATCTGCGGGGAAATGTACTGACCAGAGAACGGATTCTGGCATTAAAAACGATTGCGGAAGGAAAGCGGATGGCGCTGATTACCACCTATGACGCGCTGATGAACCGTATGTCAAAATCCGGTCGTTTCCTTAAGGCGGTAAAAACATGGCGGGTCGGAGATATTGTAGAGCTGGACGGGCTGAAAAGAAAGCTTGTGGAAATGGGATACGAAGCGGTTTATCAGATAGAAACTGCCGGGCAGTTTGCTATTCGGGGCGGAATTATCGATATTTTCCCATTGACAGAAGAAAACCCGTACCGGATGGAATTATGGGATGATGAGATTGATTCCCTGCGCAGCTTTGATGTGGAAAGCCAGCGTTCCATAGAAAATCTGGAGAGCATTGAGCTTTATCCGGCTACAGAACTGATATTGACGGCTGCGGAAAAGGAGGCGGGACTAAAACGTCTGAAAAAGGATGCGGACAGTCTCTATCAGGCCTATCGGAAGGAAATGAAGACAGAAGAGGCCGCCCGGATCAAACAGATGTCGGAGGAACTGACAGAAGAGATCAAAGAACGGGCAGGCATAGACGGGATCGATGCGTACCTGCCTTATTTTGAGGAAGAAACGGTTTCTCTTTTAGATTATTTTGAAAAAGAGGACACTCTGGTTCTTCTGGATGAAGCGGGACGGTGTGCAGAGCGGGGGCATGCGACGGAGCAGGAGTTTTCAGAAAGTATGAAGCAGCGCCTGGAAAAGGGCTATATTCTGCCGGGACAGATGAATGCGCTCTATTCCTGCAAGGAAACGGCCGCAAAGCTGCAGATGCGGCGCTGCGTTGCGCTGGCGTCCCTGGATACAAAAGTACCGGATTTTACAATAGCAAACCGTTACGGAATCCAAACCAAATCCATCAGCGCGTACAACAATAGTTTTGAACTTCTGGTAAAGGATTTGAAACTTTATAAAAGAAAAGGCTACGGCGTGATCCTGCTGTCCGGTTCCAAAACCAGGGCAAAGAGGCTTGCGGAGGATCTGCTTGCGGAGGGGCTGAACTGTTTTTATTCGGAAGATAACGATCATGTGGTAAAACCTGGTGAAGTTATGGCGCTCTATGGCAAGGTGAAGCGGGGATATGAATATCCGCTGCTTTCGTTTGCAGTGATTTCAGAAAGCGATATTTTCGGGAAGGAAAAAAAGAAAAAGAAACGGCGCAAGACCTATGAAGGGGAGAAAATCGCCAGCTTTACCGAGCTTTCCATCGGAGATTATGTCGTACATGAAAATCATGGCATAGGTATTTACCGGGGAATCGAAAAAATCGAAGTAGAAAAGACTGTGAAAGATTATATTAAAATCGAATACGACAAAGGCGGCAATCTCTATATTCTTGCGTCGCAGCTGGATCTGATTCAGAAGTATGCCGGGGCGGATGCAAAAAAACCAAAGCTGAACCGGCTTGGGGGACAGGACTGGAGCCGGACAAGAACACGGGTACAGGGCGCCGTAAAAGAAATCGCTTCCGAGCTGGTCGCGCTTTATGCCAAACGGCAGCAGAACGAAGGCTATGCTTATGGGCCGGATACGGTCTGGCAAAGGGAGTTTGAAGAGATGTTTCCCTTTGAGGAAACGGAAGACCAGGAAGCTGCCATTGAAGCTGCCAAGCGGGATATGGAGAGCAAAAAGATTATGGATCGCCTGATTTGCGGCGATGTGGGCTATGGAAAAACGGAGATTGCAATCCGGGCAGCATTTAAGGCGGTGCAGGAAGGCAAACAGGTCGTATACCTTGTGCCGACGACAATTCTCGCACAGCAGCATTACAATACCTTTGTGCAGCGGATGAAAGATTTTCCGGTCAATGTAGATTTGCTTTGCCGCTTTAAAAGCGCTGCGGAGCAGAAAAAGACCATTGAAAGACTAAAGCGGGGCAATGCGGATATCGTAATCGGAACCCACAGAGTGTTGTCCAAAGACGTTGTATTTAAAGATCTGGGGCTTTTGATTATCGACGAAGAGCAGCGGTTTGGCGTTACCCACAAGGAAAAAATCAAACAGTTAAAAACCAATATCGATGTACTGACGCTGACGGCAACGCCGATTCCGAGGACGCTTCATATGAGCCTGATTGGAATCCGGGATATGAGCGTTTTGGAAGAACCGCCCTTAGACCGTCTCCCGGTGCAGACCTATGTTATGGAATACAATGAGGAAATGGTGCGGGAAGCCATTGTGCGGGAGCTTGCAAGAGAGGGGCAGGTCTATTATGTCTTTAACCGGGTAAAACAGATTGCGGATATCACGGCCAAAATTGCGTCGCTGGTACCGGAGGCGGCTGTGGAATTTGCCCATGGGCAGATGAAAGAGCAGGAACTTGAACGGATTATGTACCGGTTTATCAATGGAGAGATAGATGTACTGGTATCGACCACCATTATCGAGACTGGACTGGATATTTCCAATGTCAATACAATAATTATCCACGATGCGGATACTATGGGGCTGTCCCAGCTGTACCAGCTCCGGGGCCGGGTGGGGCGCTCCAACCGGACTTCCTATGCATTTTTAATGTATAAACGGGATAAAATGTTAAAAGAAGTTGCGGAAAAGCGGCTTTCCGCTATCAAAGAATATACGGAACTGGGCAGCGGGTTTAAAATTGCCATGCGCGATTTGGAAATCCGCGGAGCGGGCAATCTGTTAGGAGCGGAGCAGCACGGCCATATGGAGGCGGTGGGATATGATCTGTACTGCAAGATGCTGAATGAAGCGGTAAAACAGGCAAAGGGCATAGAGACGGAAGAAAGCTTTGAAACAGCGATCGATGTGGATGTGGATGCATATATTCCAGTGGACTATATTGCCAATGAATCGCAAAAGCTGGATGTGTACAAACGGATTGCGGGGATTGAGAATACAGAGGAGAAAGAACAGATTCTGGAAGAATTGATCGATCGGTTTGGAGATCCGCCAAGAGCCGTGGGAAATCTGCTGTTATTGGCGGAGTATAAGGCGATGGCGCACCAGCATTATTTTACAGAAGTGGCGCAGAAGGGGGAAGAAGTGCGGTTTACGCTGTTTGAGCGGGCAAAGGCAGATGCGGCGAAGATACCGGGATTTGTGGCGCGGTATGGAGGAAAGATGAAGTTTTATGCCGATAAAAAACTCCCCTGCTTTGTGTACCGGATGAACCAGAATTCCAGGCAGAAAGAGAATGCAATGGATGTGATTGAACAGGTGCTGCAGGATGCAGAGGATTTGTTTTAAGTTACATTTCACACCCACGCCAGTTTTGGCAAATATTTCGTATCATCTGGTGTGAAATGCAACTGTTTTAAATCATAAATGTAAAAAAATAATGAAAAATCTTGCGGAGTTAGGGAAAAAGCACTATAATAGGAACAATGACTGGCTATATGCCGGATGGATATTAGGAGGAACGTATGAGAACTAAGAAAGTAACCGCGTTGCTGCTGACGGCGGCAATGCTCACAGGAATGACAGTAAGCGGCTGCGGCAATAAGATCAACGATACCGCGACCTTTGCAACCTTAGATGACACCACAATTACAATGGGTGTTGCAAATTTCTGCGCGAAATATGAACAGGCGATGTATGATTCGTATTATATGGCAATTTTTGGGGAGAATATGTGGGAGAGTGATTTGTATGGCAATGGCAATACAATGACTCAGGATGTAAAAGATGAGATTGAGGAAGAACTGCAGACACTGTATCTGCTGCAGGCGCATATGGACGAATATGATATTTCCGTCAGCGAGGAAGAAGAAGCCGCGATTTTGAAAGCAGCGGATGATTTTATTGCAGCCAATTCAAAAGAAGCTGTAAAACAAATCGGTGCGGAGAATAAGGATAATGTGACGGAGCTGCTCAGGCTTCGGACGATTCAGAATAAGATGCATAACCGAATTATTGAAGATGCGGATACGGAAGTTACGGATGAAGAGGCTGCACAGAGATCGTTCAGCTATGTGTCTGTCAGCACAAGCGGCGCCACAGATGCGGATGGCAACCAGGTGGAATATACAGAAGAAGAAAAAGCAGATCTGAAATCCGCTGCACAGGAAGTTGCTAAAGCGGAGGATTTTGACGCTGCGGCAGAGGCTGCAGGCTATACGGTAAGCACGGCGTCGTATGGTTCGGCAGAGGACGAAAACGCGACAATGGATACGGCTGTTTTGGAAGCGGCGGACGCACTGAAGGAGGGCGAGGTTTCGGATGTGATTGAGACAGACAGCGCTTATTATGTAGTGCGTCTGGACAGTGAACATGATGAAGAAGCTACAGCGTCGAAAAAAGAAGAATTGATTTCCCAGAAACAGGAAGATTATTATAACGATATTCTGGATGGCTGGAAAGAGGCTTCCAAATGGACTCTGAATGAGAGCGAATGGGCGAAGGTGACATTTGAAGATCATTTTGCGCAGCCGAAGCAGGAAGAAACAGAGAGCAGCGAAGCCGATGCGGCCGATGAGAGCGTAACTGGTACGGAAACAGCCGAAGCGGCTGATGACGGCGCGGCAGAAAGCGAAAGCGTAACAGATACAGAAGCAGAATAAAATCGCATAAACTGGTAAAATATAACATAGAACGAATAGCGAAGTAGAAGGTATGCTGCATTCGGGGATGGCAGAATTGGCATCTTCGGGTGCGGCATATTTTTTTACGGCAAAGGAGAGCAGTTGTGAAGCAGTTATTGGTTTATTTAAATGATTATAAAAAAGAGTGTGTGTTTGCGCCGCTGTTTAAAATGCTGGAAGCGGTTTTTGAACTTCTGGTGCCCCTGGTAATGGCGGCGGTGATTGATAAGGGAATTGCCGGGAACGATATTCCCTATATTATTCAAATGTGCCTGGTGATGGTTTTGCTTGGAATTGTAGGGCTGATAAGTTCCGTTACGGCACAGTACTTTTCAGCAAAAGCGGCAACGGGTTTTGGAACCGGTGTGCGGCATGCGTTGTTTTCCCATATACAGAAACTGTCGTTTACCAATCTGGATCATATTGGAACTTCTACGCTGATTACACGGATGACCAGTGATATCAATCAGGCGCAGAATGGTGTAAATATGGTGCTGCGTCTGTTTCTGCGGTCACCGTTTATTGTATTTGGCGCAATGATAATGGCGTTTACGATTGATGTCAGATGCGCCCTGATTTTTGTGGTAACGATTCCGATGCTGTCGGTTGTGGTATTTGGCGTTATGTATATCAGTATCCCGCTGTACAAAAAGGTACAGAATAAACTGGACGCAGTTACGCTGCATACAAGGGAGAACCTGACCGGTGTCCGTGTAATCCGGGCGTTTCATATGGAAGAAGAGGAGCGGGCGGAATATGAGGAGCGGAACCAGGAGCTGACAGCCATGCAGATGTTTGTCGGGAAAATATCCGGCCTGATGAATCCGGTTACGTACGTGATTATCAATGGAGTAACGGCATATCTTATCTACGCAGGAGCGCTTCGGGTGGAATCCGGCGTGATTACACAGGGTGAAGTGGTAGCCCTTGTCAATTATATGGGGCAGATTTTAGTGGAGCTGATCAAGCTTGCCAATCTGATTGTGACGATTACCAAAGCAATTGCCTGCGGCAACCGGATTCAGAATGTATTTGAGATACCGGAGGGAGAACGGGAAACAGGCGGCGCAGAGGAAAGACCCTCCGGGCATCCCTGTATGCCATTCAGCAGCGCAGAGGAGATGGTTGCTTTTTCCCATGTTGGGCTGCATTATGAGAATGCAGGGGCGGAATCTCTGACGGATATCAGTTTTACGGCCCGAAAGGGAGAGACGATTGGTGTAATCGGCGGGACCGGCTCCGGAAAGACCTCGCTGGTGCATCTGATTCCCGGATTTTATCCCCATACAAAGGGAGTTATCCGTATCGCCGGAAAGGATATTGCTTCGTATTCCAAAGAGGAGCTTCGCGGTAAAATAGGAATTGTAATGCAAAAGGCGGTTTTATTTGCCGGGACCATCCGGGAAAATCTGCTCTGGGGCAATCCGGACGCTTCGGATGAGGATTTGAGAAAAGCGCTGGAAATCGCGCAGGCTTTGGAAGTTGTGGAAAAGAAAGACGGAAAATTAGATTCACGGGTATCACAGGGCGGCAAGAACTTCTCAGGCGGGCAGAAGCAGCGGCTTACCATTGCGCGGGCGCTTGTGCGCAGGCCGGAGATCCTGATCCTTGATGACAGCGCTTCTGCACTTGATTTTGCCACAGATGCGGCGCTGCGGCGTGCGATTGCGGGAATGGAGGAACAGCCAACGGTATTTATCGTATCTCAGAGAGCTTCTTCAATTCAGTATGCGGATAAGATTCTGGTGTTGGACGATGGGATGCTCGCAGGCGTGGGAACACATGAGGAATTGCTGGAGCGCTGTGAAACTTATCAGGAGATTTACTATTCTCAATTCCCGGAGAAAAGGACGCTGAAAGGGAAGGCGGCAGCTCTAAAAAAGGAGGCGGCAAACCATGGCTAAGATAAATGAAAAACAGGTGTCAGTTTTAAAAAAGCTGCTCCGCTATATTCGTAATTATATGCCGCTGATTGTCCTGTCGCTGTTGTTTGCGGCAGTATCGGCGATTTTAACGTTGTATGTGCCGATTTTAACCGGACGTGCCATTGACTGTATTGTCGGGGCGGGAAACGTAGATTTTGCGGGAATTTTTGAGATTATCCGGATTATGGTGATTGTGATTTTGCTGACGGCGGCGGCTCAGTGGTTTATGAATATCTGCAATAACCGCATTACTTATCAGGTAGTACGCGATATGCGTATGGATGCGTTTTCCAAAATTGAAATCCTTCCGCTGAAATATCTGGACGCTCATTCCCACGGGGAACTGGTAAGCCGTGTAATTGCAGATGCGGATCAGGTGGCGGATGGTCTTCTGATGGGATTTACCCAGTTGTTTACCGGGATTATTACGATTGTGGGGACGCTGGTCTTTATGGTCAGTATTCAGTACAAGATTGCGCTGGTGGTTATCTGTATTACGCCGGTTTCCCTGTTTGTGGCAAGCTTTATTGCAAAGCGGACGTTTACCATGTTTCAACTGCAGTCGGAAGCGAGGGGAGAGCAGACCGCGTTGATAGAAGAAATGATTTCCGGACAGAAAGTTGTGCAGGCATTTGGGCGGGAAGAGAAGGTATTAAATCAGTTTGATGAAATTAACGATAAACTAAAGGGCTATTCTTTAAAAGCAACATTTTTTTCCTCTCTGACGAATCCCTGCACCCGTTTTGTCAACAGCCTTGTCTATACAGGCGTAGGGATTTTCGGCGCGGTTACGGCAGTCCTTGGCGGGATTAGTGTTGGCCAGCTTGCCAGTTTTCTGAGCTATGCCAATCAGTATACCAAGCCGTTTAATGAGATTTCCGGGGTGATTACAGAGCTGCAGAACGCGCTTGCCTGCGCCGGACGTATATTAGAGCTGATTGAGGAAACGCCGCAGGCACCGGAGGACGCGGATGCAGTGCGGCTGCAGGATGCAAAGGGCAGTGTGGACTTAGAGCATGTGGATTTTTCGTATACAAAAGATCAGCATCTGATTGAAGACTTTAATCTGAACGTACGTCCGGGGCAGAGGGTTGCCATTGTAGGGCCTACCGGATGCGGCAAGACGACGTTAATCAATCTTTTGATGCGGTTTTATGATGTGGATGGAGGCTGTATCCGGGTAGACGGAAAAGATATTAATCATCTGACCAGAAAGAGCCTTCGCTCTTCGTACGGCATGGTATTACAGGAAACCTGGCTGAGAGAGGGCACAATTCTGGAAAACATCCGTATGGGCGCAAAAGACGCAGACCGGGAAGCCGTAATCGAAGCGGCAAAAGCTTCCCATGCCCACAGTTTTATCAAACGTCTTCCAAACGGATATGATACGGTGATTACAGAGGAAGGCGGCGGGCTTTCCCAGGGGCAGAAGCAGCTTTTATGTATTGCAAGGGTGATGCTGTCCCTGCCGCCTATGCTGATATTGGATGAGGCGACGTCGTCAATTGATACCAGAACCGAGATTAAGATACAAAATGCCTTCGCGGCCATGATGAAAGGCAGAACCAGCTTTATTGTGGCTCACCGGCTTTCTACAATCAAAGAGGCGGATATTATACTGGTGATGAAGGACGGCCATATTTTAGAGCAGGGCAGTCACAAAACGCTGCTGGCACAGAATGGATTTTATGCAGCCCTTTACAACAGCCAGTTTATCCAGTCAGAATAACTGGAAGCGAATGCCTTGCCAGAAACAGGCAGGTATTTTGTGACGGATTCTGCAAATAATGTTTATAGAAGGCAACCGCTCTGGCGTAACAAAAGATAAGAAAGTGAATATAATAAGATATAGCCTCTTGGAAACTCGTAAAATCAGGCGCAAAGAGCTTCTGAGAACCTATAGAATGTAATAGTGGGAGCCCGGAGGGCAAATATTACCAAATTATTACACTTATTACATATGCAGAAAAATCTTGACAAATGAAAGAAAAGGCCACTATAATTAATGTTTGTATGTGATCAGTTTCTTCGGTCAGGGTATGGATTGTATAGTAGTTTGACATAGAGGTGCAATATATGGAACAATATATTATTAAAGGCGGTAATCCGCTGGTCGGTGAAGTAGAAATAGGCGGAGCGAAAAATGCGGCGCTTGCGATCCTGGCAACAGCCATCATGACAGATGAGACTGTTATCATAGAAAACCTCCCCAATGTCCGGGATATTAATGTGATGCTTGGAGCGATTGAGGGGATTGGAGGCAAAATAGACCGGATTGACGCCCATACGGTGAAGATTAACGGCTCTATGATTTGCGATTTAAGTGTAGATTATGAATATATTAAAAAAATCCGGGCTTCCTATTATTTGCTGGGAGCGCTGCTTGGCAAGTATAAGCGGGCGGAAGTTGCATTGCCTGGAGGCTGCGATATTGGGAGCAGGCCCATAGACCTGCATTTAAAGGGATTCCGTGCCTTAGGGGCTAACGTAGATATCCGGCATGGGCTGATTTCTGCGGAAGCGGATGTTCTGAAAGGGACGCATATTTATCTGGATAAAGTTTCCGTGGGCGCGACGATTAATATTATGATGGCGGCAGCCATGGCGGAAGGCAAGACGACAATTGAAAATGCGGCGAAGGAGCCTCATGTCGTAGATGTGGCGAACTGTTTAAACAGCATGGGCGCAAGAATCCGCGGTGCCGGAACAGACGTTATCCGGATATCCGGCGTAGAGCGCCTGCATAAGACGGTGTATTCCATTATTCCGGATCAGATTGAGGCAGGGACATTTATGTTTGCGGCAGCAGCTACCAGAGGAGATGTTACGGTCAAGAATGTGATTCCAAAGCATTTGGAGGCTACGACGGCCAAATTGCTGGAGATTGGCTGTGAAGTTGAGGAACTGGACGATGCGGTTCGCGTTGTGGCGTCGAAGCCGCTGCATCATACACAGGTGACGACGCTTCCCTATCCGGGCTTTCCGACCGATATGCAGCCGCAGATTTCTGTTGTGCTTGGGATTGCGGAGGGGACCAGTACGGTTACGGAAAGTATATTTGAGAACCGTTTTAAATATGTGGATGAACTGACCCGAATGGGGGCGGTGATTAAAGTTGAGAGTAATATTGCGATTGTGACAGGCGCGCCGGGGTATACCGGGGCAAGGGTCAGCGCGCCGGATTTGCGGGCCGGGGCGGCGCTTGTGATTGCGGGGCTTGCGGCGGAAGGGATTACGATTGTGGACGATATTTATTATATCGAACGCGGGTATGAGAATTTCGACGGAAAACTGGCGCTGCTTGGGGCGCAGGTGGAGAAGGTGACTACGGAGAAAGAGATTTTGAAGTTTAAGCTGAAGGTGTCTTAGGGCGCTTTGAGATGGGTGATATTAGGAAGCTTTGGCGAACGAATCCCCCGACTGTAATGGCGGACAGTCGAGGGATTCTTCTTTTCTTTTTATAGCGGCAAAGTGTCTTTCTGTATTTAAAAGCTTGTTTTTTCAAATAGGACGCTCAGGGCAGGTCTCTCTCTGTCCACTGACTCGCTCCCGCTCTTCAAAAGCGTAGCGGTACTAAGCGTGTGACGATTGCGGGCAATCGCCACGCGCTAAGAACCGACGCTTCTGA
>CAJUPF010000013.1 GCA_910588565.1 uncultured Lachnospiraceae bacterium | reverse complement strand
AAATATCGCCCCGAAACGTTACTGTGAGCGGCCTTCCAGGCCGTGAACAGTAACAGTTACAGTCCTGCCGATCGTCTGCATCTGCGCAGATGCAGGCTGAACTGTTACTGTTTATACCGGACTTCACAATCTTTCCGAAAAAACGATACCCCATAACAGTCAACCGCCCGATACCCTTCTGCGCGCAGTTCTTCCATATAGTTCTTATCATAGATCTGCTGCAGCGCTTTTGCTGCGTCAGCCTCAAGATTATCCATGGAATCCGATACTTTTAATTCCAGAATAAATGACCTGCCCCGCAGCGACGGGCTCTTTACCATAATATCTGACCGTCCGTTACCGGATTCCCGATTTGATTTGACCAGATAATTATCATTCTGGCTTAAAATCCCTGCCAGAAAGCCATGATAAAAATTTTCTGCACTATCATAAAAGCTAATCGTATGGAACAGCTGTCTATTCAGAATATCTTTCATTCTCTGTGCATCGCCGTCTTCCATTGCACGGTATAAATCATGAAAATCTTCTTTCTTAATAAGCCCCTTCATCCAGTGTACTATTGTATTCTGGTAAATTGTTTTTACTTCCAGATTCGGAATACGTGTCCGCAAATAAATAGAAGATTCTTTAAAATATTCACTTTCTTTCGTCAGGTATCCGGTAAAATACAGGAAATTCCATAAATTCTCATTGCTGCTGTACATATCTTCATACGTCACTTCTTCATGCACCTGAATATCCAGCATACCACCGTTTATCAGCGTCTCAATCTGACTTTTTGTCTCCCTGTCAGCCCGGTCAATTAAATCCCTGATAATATCATTGGAACTGGTATTGAGCCAATATGGACGCGGAAAAGCATGTATATCAGAACACAAATCGTACAGAAATTTAATAACGCTCCATGGATTATAAACCTCCGTATTTCCAAACATATAACCATTATACCAGTTTTTCATAGCCGGAAACTGGCTCCCCACACCATAATATTCCATCATCCGCAATACTTCCGGCTCTGTAAAGCCAAAGTGTTCACTATATCTTTTATCCAGTACAGAAATAATGTTCAAATGATTCAGCCCGGTAAAAATACTCTCTTTTGAAATTCTTAAACATCCGGTAATAACAGCAAATTGAAGATAGTCGTTCGTTTTCAATGCAAATTCAAATAAGGAACGGATAAAATCCGCCATTTTTTCATAAAATCCCCGAAAGTATGCGTTCTCTAACGGAACATCATATTCGTCAATTAAAATAACCGTATGCTTTCCTGTAACTTTATATATGCACTTACTAAGCAGCTTTAACGAACTCCTGACCCGTATTTCTTCCGCTTCTTCATTTGCAATTTCCAGATACTGCTTATACTCTTTTAAGGTAAGACGTTCTTTCCCCTGCTCAATGATAGTTCTATGCCTGTCAAATTCAGATGCTATTTCAGCTTGTATCGTATAATAAGCCATGGCAAAACTTTCTTGTTTCGCTGATTTCAATGTCAGATTTATAACGGGATACATGCCCATCTGGTTCGTATAGCTTTCTCCTGCTTCAATGATTTTCATTCCCTGAAACAGTTCTCTGTTTTGCCCGTTCTTTTTCTGCTCTCCCGTATCCTCAAAAAAATACCGGAGCATACTTAAGTTAAGGGTCTTACCGAATCGCCTTGGACGGGTAAATAAATTTACTTTTCCCTTTAAGTCCAACAGTTCTTTTATAAACAATGTTTTATCTACATAGTAATAGCCGGATTCCACGATATCTTCAAAATTTTCCACACCCACTGGTAACGGTTTTTTCATTGCCACACCTCCGTCTAATGCTGTTTTTCCTATTATACCCTACCCAATTCTATTCCACAATCCATTCATGACGCACCTGTCATAACGTCGTTTCGTAAAGCGTTACTATTCACGGTGCCCTGCACCCCGCTGCAGGGCATCCGGCCAATAAAGCAGTTCCGTCCGCATTGCAAAATTTTCATAGGACTGATTCCGTGCGCTTACTCCCAGATATCCTCAGATTGTACTGTTTTCTTAAAAGCTGCCGGCGTTATTCCATAATAGCGTTTAAACACTCTGCCAAAATGATTCGGCGAAACCATACTACTACAGTGTAACCACAATTCCTGAATCTCATAACTCATAATAGAATTAGCAGAAAACCGTTCCAGCCGGATTGCAGGGATTGGAATAAAAAAGCGGGGCAGCATGACTCCTATATCATACTGCCCTGCTTTTATCCTGTTCAAAGCGCTATTTCAGTTCCAGCGGAACCGTCAGGCTCTCCGTAAGCCGTACCATCCGCCCGCAAAGCTCCAATTCCACAAGCTCTGTTCCCGTCATATTGCTTATTGCAACCTCTTTATGGGAAACACATACGCAAATCTCCTGCCCCCGCCAGATAAACTGATACGTAAGCTTCTTCCAGGCATCCGGCAGGCAGGGAGCAATCCTGAGCGTTTCTCCCAGCACACGCAAACCTCCAAAGCCATAGACCACACCCTGCCAGATTCCTCCAAACGACGCGATATGAATCCCCGCATCCGAGGTTGTCATCACAGGCCCGAGGTCTATTTCCGTTGATTTTTCAAACAGGCGGTATGCTTCTTCCAGTTCCCGCATATCAGCGGCAAGCACCGCATGGGTACACAGTGACAGCGAGGAATCATGGATTGTCCTTGCAGAGTAATACTCCCAGCTTGCCTTTTTCACCTGCCGCGGAAAAAGCTCTTCCAGCAGCAGAAACAAAGCCAGCACATCCGCCTGCTTGGATACCTGAATCTGATTGATCTGGGTCTGGTTATAATCGCGGAAAATCCCGGCCACAAAATCCTGCGCCCTGTATTTGGACAAATCAATATCCTGTAACGTCAGATAGGTAGAATCCTGCGGCAGAACATGGCAGGCACCTGGAACCGGCAGAAACACCCGATCCACTTTTTCCACCCACTGCTGATACCAGCGATCCAGCTCTAGTTTTTCACGCAGCGCACTCAGCAGCTTCGGCTGCTCCATTACCAGCTTCTGGTAGCAGGCAATCGCCTTTTTTATATTCCAGACCGCAAGATAATTCGTAAACGCATTATCCGTCTTATGCTCTTTATACTCGTCCGGCCCCACCACATCACAGATATGAAACCATCCGTCCTCTGTCACCGTCTCTGTAAACACCGTTTCCCCCTGGTCGTTTACCGTCTCATGAATCCGCCTGTCTTTATCTTCCAGACGGGACACCCAGAAACGGGCGGTATCAAATATCAGTTCATAACCATATCGATCCATAAACTCCTGATCCCCGGTAATCACATAATACTGCCAAACCCCAAACGCCACATCCGCTGTAATATGCTGTTCAATAAACCCAGACCAGACCTTAATCAGGCGTCCTGTAATGATATCCGCATTCTGATATTCCGGCGTCACTTCCCCGTCTTCCAGCCACGCGGATTCCCATGGAAACATCGCTCCCTGATAGCCGTTGCTTCTGGCCTTCTTATGCGCTCCCGGAAGCGACAGATAACGGTACTCTTCCAGCTTCCGCGCCGCCTCTGGCTGTGTAAACGCATAATACGGAAGCAGAAAAATCTCCGTATCCCAAAAACAATGCCCCCGGTACCCTTCCCCGGACAATCCCTTAGCGCCAATATTCATCCGGTTATCATGCGCCGGGACTGCCAGACGCATATGGTACCTTGCAAATTGTACCGCAAAATTATCATATGCATTTCCTTCAATTACAATCGGCGTTTTCTCCCACACCTGCCTGTTCCATGCATTTGCCGTATCTTCCGCCAGCCGCCCATACCCGGCGTTCGCCAATCCTTTCATCTCTTCCAGCGAAAACCGCTGTATCTCGCTTACTGGCTTCCCCTGCATATCAAAATCCCTGGCAGTATACACATTACAATATTTTTCAATCTGAAACGTCTGATCTTTCTCTGCGATAACACAATACCCGCCATATAGTTTCCGAAGCTCCATATTTAGCTCAGCCGGGAGCTCCGTTTCTCTGCCATCCAGCCAGAACCGATGCGTCGTATTCATCACAAACGTAATATCCGACTCTGTCGTCTTCGGCACATACTGCAGATATCTTCCCTCATAAAAACGCATATCCCCTTCTGTAAAATGCTGCGTCCCCGTATTCGTAACACGGCCGTCAATTCCCGACCGGACATCAATCCTGGCCTCCTTCGACAACGGCGTTATCTGCACCTGAACCGCAAATTCATGAAGCCGTTCCAGCGAAACCACACGCCGAAACCGCAGCCTCACCCGATTCCCCTTCGGCGAAGCCCAAACCACCTCCCGCGTCAGCTCCGCAGTCCTTATATTCAGCTCCCTGCTGTAAGACTCAATCGTCCCCTGCTCCAGCGTAAACCGCTCCCCGTCAATCCGAATCTCAACCCCCGTCATATCCGCAGCATTTACAAGCTCCGTTACCGCCGAAGGCGCAAACTGATTAAACGTCCCATTGATAAACAGTCCCCTGGTCTCATTCAGATACCTTTCCTCCATCGCGCTCCGCAGCCCCAGATACCCATTCCCAAGGCACATAACCGCCTCGCATTTCCCCAGATGCTCCGCATCAAAACTATCCTCCCGCAAAATCCACTCTTCAACTCTGCTATAATCGATCGCCACTTCCTATCCTCCATTCTTATCATACACGCTCCCAGAACCTATCCACCCAAACAAATAAACGTCCGCATTGCACAACATTGTGGGACTGCTTAGAAACTCTTAATCCTGAGCATCAGAGCAAAATAAATCCCCTCTGCCCCGGCCTCTCCCTGACGGCTCCCTCTCCCAGCTGCTTTACCCCAGCACAATTCCCAGCAAATCCCGAAACGCCCCCAACGGATACGTCACGCCTTCCTCCTCCGCAGCCTCTCCAATTCCCGCGCTGTCAAATCCTCCAGCCACTGCCGCCGCAATCCCCGCCTTCGCATCTTCCACCACCAGACAATCCTCCGGCTGCTCTCCCAGCATCTTAGCCGCCTTTAAAAACACTTCCGGATTCGGTTTTGAATGCGATATATTCGTTCCGTCGCTGATTTCATCAAACGCATGATCCAGACCGATCCGCTGTAAAATCGTCCGGGCATTCTTACTAGAAGACCCAATCGCAATTTTCACATCGCTTTGTTTCAGCGTATGCAGCACATTCGCCACTTCCCCCGGCAAATCCGCCGGCGTCATCTGCTCCAAAAGCACGTTGTAAATCAAATTTTTCCGTTCCGCCATCGCCGCCTTCTCTTCCCCGGCATAAGCCCTGGAAGCCCGCTCCAGAATAATCTCAAGGCTCTCCATACGGCTGACCCCGCGCAGACGGTGATTGATTTCTCTGTCAAAATAAATTCCTTCTTCTTCTGCAAGTACCTTCCATGCCAGATAGTGATAATTGTCCGTAGAACAAATCACCCCGTCCAAATCAAAAATAACCGCTGTATACTTCATACTCCATCCTTTCTATTCTTTTACGGAACCAGCTGCCAGTCCCGAAATCACCTGTTTCTGCATCAGTAAATACACAATAATGCTTGGCACAGTCACAAGCACCGTCGCCGCAAACATCGCCCCATAATCACTTGCAAACGAACTCTTGAAATAATACAGCGCAATCGGAAGCGTCCGTTTATCCACCCCGGTCGTCAGCGTCAGGGCAAACTGAAACTCATTCCAGCACAGCAGAAACTGCAGTACGCCAGCCGTAGCAAACGCCGGTTTTGTCAGCGGCAGAATAATCTGTACAAACGTCCGGAAAAACCCGGCTCCGTCAATATAAGCCGCTTCCTCAAGCGTGCGGGAAATCGTCTTATAATAGCTCATCATAATATACAAAGTCGTAGGCATCCCCAGCGCCGTATATACAATTATCAGCCCCCAAAGCTTATTATATAAATGCGCCGCATTTAACGTCTGGTACAATGGCTGCAGCAGCGCGGCGCCCGGTATCACAAGAGCCGCTGAAAACAGCAGTGTAATCAGCCCTTTCAACCGGAAATTACAGCGCACCAGCACATAAGCCGCCATACTGAAAATAAACAGATTTAATACCGTAGAAACAACTGCTACAAAAATACTGTTTTTATAAAACCCCACCAAAGGCGCAATCTCAAACGCCTTGGCATAATTCTGGAAATGCAGTCCGTCCGGATATCCGGCCACGGATGACATAATCTGGGCATTGCTTTTAAAAGACGAAGAAAGCACCCACAAAAACGGAACTACAGAAATCAGCACAATAAAGATCAGGAATATTCCCGCCAGTATTTTACGAACATTTTTCATCTCTTTCCCTCCTACTTATCCATCCGGTACAGGCCCCGGATCGCCCCGACCACAAGGAGCCCAAGCCCGATCAGGACAACGCCCTGCGCGTTTGCAAGCCCGTAATTGTTGTCTGTTAAGGCCGTCTGGTACAGGTACATCGGCATATTCATCGTTTTCCCCGCCGGTCCGCCGTTTGTCGTCATCATAATAATGTCCAGCTTCTGCAGCATACTGGTCGCCGCAAGCACAGTCGCTGTCCCGATAATATTACGCATCATGGGAAGCACAATTTTGATATCAATCTGAAAATCTGTCGCCCCGTCGATTTTAGCCGCCTCAAAAATATCCTCCGATACGGACGCAATCTCCGCCATTACAAGAATCGTTACAAGTCCCGCATAGGGCAGCCAGGTCAGCGTCACCGTCCAGAACGCCGTATTTGAGCTTAAAAACCAGTTCTGTGAAAAATCGGATTTTGTAATTGCGCTAATGATATGATTTACCATGCCAAACTGCGGATTAAAAATACACAGAAACAGCATTCCCAGGGCAGCGCTTGAGATAATATTGGGAATCATAAAGACGCCCCGCATAAAATTCGTATACCAGCGCTTCCTTCTTAAAATCAACGCCAGCGCCGTACCGATGCATACATGAACGGTAGCCTGCAGCGCAATCCAGACAAACGTATTTAAGATACTTTTCTGAAATTCTTTATCTTTCGTAAAAAGATATATGTAGTTTTCCAATCCCAAAAATTCCGGCGAAGTTCCAATCGACCACTCTGTAAACGATGTTACGCCCAGCTGCACCATAGAAAATAAAAAAATAAATGCAAACAGCGCCATACCGGGTGCCAGAAATATCACGATCCATCTTTTCTTTTTTGTCATATTCCATCTGTCCTCTCTGTCTTTTTAAAAAAATTGAGCCTTATCCTTTTACACGACAAGGCTCAAAATTTATTTTTTTATTTCTACTTTGTTTTTGCCGATGCCTCTGTCAGCTTCGCTGCAAAATCAGCCGCTGTCATTGCCCCTGACGCAAGCTCTGGATAATAAGAAGAAAATGCTTCCAGTGTGCTCGCTACTGCCGTATTGTCAATATTGTTAAAATCGCATGCATTGGTATTGCTCGCTTCCACCAGCTCTGCTACAAGCGGATTCGCCGCTTTAAACTCATCTGACATCTCAACCATATCGGTCAAAGGCAATGCGCCGTTGTCCTCTAAGAAAATCTCCTGCGCGCGTTTTCCGGTTTTAAATTTCATAAATTCCAATGCCGCTTCCTGAACTGCCTCGTCCTCGCCATTGGTGCATAATACATAGCCAACCTCATACTGCTCAATCAGCCCGCCTTCCGGATATGCCGCAATCCCGACTTTATCAGCCAGTCCTTCTGCCGCTTTCTCCGGATCTGAGAAATCAGGCGTCATCCAGGTTCCATTTGCAATCATAGCTGTTTTTTCCTGCAGGAAATTGTTGGCTGCATTCGCAAATAACGCTCCGATTGCATCACTTGTGGTATACTTCTGAAGGCAGGTCTGGATCATTTCCAATCCTTTGATTACGGAATCATTTTCATAAGAATCCGGATGGAAGGTATTCATAAAAGCATTGCCTTCGTCTCCGTCCGTACCAATCATAGCGGCAAGCCAGAGATTGGTCGTCCAACAGTTCTCTCCTGTCATAAGCGCAAGCGGCGTATACCCTGCCGCCACCAGCTTCTCATTATTATCCATAAACTCATCCCAGGTAGCCGCCGGTTCAATTCCCGCCGCCTCAAACATTTCTTTGTTATAGAAATATCCAATTGTCTGCTTTGCGTTTGCGATCGAATACAATGCGTCGCCGTCCTTGTTGTACTCAATCGCGGCATCCCCGACTTCTGCTTTCCAGTCCGCATCTTCTTCTAAAAGCGGCATCAGATCCACCGCCTGTCCGTTTTTCACTGCCAGTTCCCGGATACCTTCTTTTCCCATTACAACATCCGGGAGGTCTTTTGAGGCTGCCAGTGTCTTCATCTTGTCTACATAAGCGGAATCACTGGGGAGTTCCTCGATATTGACCTGAATCCTGCCTGCGTACTGCTCGTTAAATTCCTCAATCACTTTAGCCTCTGCTTTCGCTGATAAATGGGAACCTACCATAAATGTCGCATAATTAATTTCTACCGGAGCCCCATCGCCCTCCGGCGCTTTTGCCTGCTCCTCTGCGTCTGTATCAGCGTCCGCTGTATCATCCGCCGCATCCTCTGCAGCGTCGTCTGCGGCTTTGTCTTCTGCTTCCTGTTTTTCTCCTGTTTCTTTGGCTCCGTTCTGTCCACATCCCGCTATGGAAAACAACATGCAGGATGACATCAATAACGCAAGTAATCTTTTCACCTTCATCACTTTTCCTCCTTGTATCTGTTTCATTTGATAGGTTTATTATAGATTCTCACAGATAAAAGTTACATTCACGATTCGAGCCTTTGCTTGCTATAATTTTACCCATTTTCCGTTTGCTCCCGGAAAAACCATAACAATTTTTACTTTCTTATATTAATTTTACTTTTGCCCGGCCAATTACCTGCGTTCTAGTTTACTTACATACTCCGACGGCGAATATCCCTCATATTTCATAAATACATGCGTAAAATACGAAGGCTCCTCAATTCCGACCATTTCGCCCACCTCATACACTTTATATTTTTTCATACCCAGTATTTCTTTTGCTTTTTCAATCCGGTATTTATTAATTGCATCCGTTACCGTTATGCCCGTTTCTTTTTTGTAAATCCTGCTCAGATAACTGCTGTTCATAAATAATTTCTGGCTGATGGATTTCAGGCTTAGTTTTTCTTTATAATCCTGGCGTATAATATCATTTACATTTTCTATCAGGAAGCTCTGTCCCCGATCGCTTTCAGAAAAAATAGCCGCCACGGAAGCGCAGGTATCCTTGATGCAGTCCCACAGGCTGGCCTTTGATTTGCTTCCAAATACCGCTTCCAGTATATTTTCCTGGACAAGAATCTTTTCCTTGCTCCCGCTGCCGCGGGTCTTTCGCAGCAGATATGAAACGATTGCATGAACGTCGGATTTGCACTGTTCAATCGGACGCTCTTCTTTTTTAATATATTGATAGAAATCTTCTTCCAGTTTTTCCTGCTCTTCCACCGCTCCATTTCGCAATGCCCCATACAGATTCCGCATATATCCGTCAATATCGCTGTCATCCACCCAGTACTGCCTTGCTTCGGAATCGTTCTGATACATCCGGATTGGCGCCGCATCTGTGCAGACGCCGGAAAGCGTGCGCAGCGCCTGCCGTTTTCCCACCGTCATACAGTCTTTATTCTCTATGACGCCGCTGATTCCGGCCCGGATGCGAAGCCCTAAAAACGAATTTGCCAGAGATAAAAATTTTTCCATCCGCCTTTGAAAAGAAACAGAATCTTCCTCTTCCTCCATACCCGCAATCACAAAAAACAAATCCGGTTCTACAGGCATACAGGTAATATCCGGTTTCTGAAATGCTGTTTGTACCAGATGCTCCACGCTTTCTTCATGCTTTTTATATTTGCCGATATCTTTCAGCTTTACCTCACAAGCGCATACCCTGCATAATTTTCCCTCCAAAAAAGGGATTCCATCTTCCTGCACCTTCGCTTTCCGCCCTTTTTCCCATTCTTTCATCACCCGCTTAACAGACTTGGGCAATTCATCTAAAAATTCATTTTTTACAACAAAATCCGCCACCCTGTATTTAATGGCCTGCTGCGCAAATTCAAAGTCACTGTATGCCGTCAAGATAATCACTCTGATATCCGGATATTTATCCCGCAGTATTCCGGCAAGCTCAATCCCATCCATCACCGGCATTTTAATATCTGTGATAACAAGATGGATTTCTTCTTTATTCTCTTCCAGATACGCAAGAACCTGTTCGCCATTGCGCATTGCCGAACATACACGGCATCCGATGTCCTCCCAGTCAATGAGCTCCATAATGCCTTCCCGGATATTTTTTTCATCATCTGCAATTAATATATTGTACATTCCTGCTCCACCTCCGCTGGTATTCTGATCTCAATTGCCGTCCCCCTGTTCTTCTGGCTCTCTATCTTTACGCCGTACTGTTCCCCATAAATATGCCGGATTCTCAGCGCCACATTTTTCAGCCCTACCTTTTCTCTGGCTCCGCCAATCCCGCTCTGCTCCTTCTGCTCCATTTCCTTCTGGTATTGCTCCGCATCAAACCCAATCCCGTTATCCGTTACCTGTATGACAAGATCGCCTTTTTCCCGCCTGATCCCGATCTGGATATCCCCCATGGCGTCTGTGGATTCAATGCCATGTATCACTGCGTTTTCCACAATCGGCTCAATGCTGAATTTTGGTATCATACATTTCCGTATGCCTTCATCCTCCACGGTAATTCCATAAGAAATTTTATCTTCAAACCGTATGCTCTGCAGATACAGGTAAAATTCCACATATTCCAGTTCTTCCCGCACTGTAATTTTTTTCATATCCCGCGTAAATATGCTGGCTCTTAAAAGAACCGACAAACTTGATACCATCTTATAAATCGTCTCATCCTTGCATCGCTTAGCCTTGATCTGAATTGTCAGCAATACATTAAACAAAAAGTGCGGATTCATCTGATGCTGCAAAAACCGGATTTCCATTTCATTCAGCAGAAGCTGCGATTCGTATTTATTCTGCACCAGTTCTTTGATTTCCATCGTCATATCGTTAAACGCCTCGCCGATCCGGTCAATTTCTTTATTTTTATATCTGCTTATTTTTACATCATAATCTTTTTCACGCACACTGTTTAACGCACAGATAAATTCATCCATAAAGCGGGTGGAGCGTATGCCCAGAAATACAGCAATCGCCAGGCTGACCACAATAATTCCAATGCTGAACGCCAGATAAGAGCGGATTCCACCCCAAATCTGCATTGTCAGAATTTCCTTGGGATACAGGTAAAAAAGCTGCAGGCCGAACTCTTTGATCTCCTTTTCCGTAACCAGATATCTGTCTTCCACATCCTGAAAAACCGTCTCATCTAAATACTGCCCGATCTCTTCCTTCTGGCTGCTCGAAACAATCTGCCGCTGCCCGTCCGTCAGATATACAATGCCGCCGTTATCCGTATCCAGATCGCTGTACCGTTCCCGAATGCTTTTTTCGTTGGCGGCAACCATAAGCACAAGCTGGTTTTCTCCGGTAAAATCTGCTTTTACCCTTCTGACATGGAAAATCACATTGCGCGATCCCATAATCAGTTTGGTATACACATAATCGTCCTGACGTCCGGCAATTTCGTCATAAACCTGCCTGGATTCATATAAAATAGAAGACTCCCCGACTGCCTGGAGATCGGTATACCCCAGAAGCTCCCCGTCTTCATAGATCACGGCATAATCAATGACGTTCAGCTTTTTGGCATTACTGTACACCAGCACCCGCTGCAGTTCCCGATCCAGTTCGGATCGCCTGACATAAAAATCGGGACTTTCTCTGTCATAATAGGTTTCATCCCGAATCCATTTCTGTACCCCTTCACTTGCCGATAGTTCCAGCACAAGATTTTCCGTAATCAGAAATGCCTGCTCCATAGATTTCGCAATTGCCGATACGGATGTATCAATATTATTTGACATACTGTTTTCCGTATTGGCGTATAGATTGATAAACATGAGGATTCCCTGCAGCATCATTCCTGCAAACATTGCGCCCACAAAAAGCACCATCATCTGATCCCGCATCGAAGCAGAAGACAATTTGACTTTCTTTTTCTCTTCTTCAGACATCACGTTTCCCCCTCGTGTTATGCAGAATGGGATTGTCACTCTATAACTGAAGATCAGTTATGTTACAACAACCCCATTCTTGATATGTATTTGCTTTTTACACAGCGGTCTGGCCTTCCACGTTCCGATTCCATAGGCAAAACCGTTCTATTTTTGCACCACTGCCTCCAGCCGCGCCCCAAACGCACGGCTGCAGGCGAAACGCAGCGCTATTTGATTCTAATCTTCACAGTAGCTTTTTTATTGCTTCCGTCTGTCGATTTAGCTGTTACTGTAACAGTTTTACCTTTTCCGGCTTTTTTCGCTGTTACAACGCCTTTTTTATTTACAGATGCGTATTTCTTGTTGTTTACGCTGTATTCCAGTGTCTTATTCGCATTCTTTGTCGCGGTGACTGTCGCTTTTACGGTTACCTTTTTCCCGGCTTTTACTGTTTTGGCAGCTTTCAGCTTAATCTTTTTCACGACGCCCTTCATAATCTTTATCTTAATGGAGGCTTTCTTCCCGCTTCCGTCTTTTGCCTTTGCCGTTATTGTAACAGTTTTGCCTGCGCCTGCTTTTTTGGTTGTCACAACGCCTTTGGCGCTTACTGTCGCGTATTTCTTATTGCTGGTACTAAAGGTTACGGTTTTATTGCTGGCTGTGGCAGGTGATACTGCCGCTTTTACTGTCACTTTCTTGCCTGCCGCAATTTTCTTTGATGCTGCCGAGAGCTTGATACTGCTCACTTTAACTTCCTGATTTGTGCCGCCTTCTACTTTTACCTTTAGTCCTTCCTTTGCTTTTGCCAGGGCTGCAAGCGCTGCCTTTACTTCCGCTTCGGTAGCGTCTTTTTTGGCAAGCACATTCTTAACTGCCCAGATAGCGTCCCGATATGCTTTTGCAGATTCTTCCGTGTAACCGGACAGATTTACTGCTTCGGCGTCTTTTATTGCTTTATCTGCCTGAGCCAGAGTTTCTTTGCTTGGCAAATTTGGATTGTCCGGCTTCTGTGGCTCATCTTTGCGTTTCAGCCCTTCTTCTGCTTTTGCCAAGGCTGCTATCGCGTCGCTGATCTCCTGCTCCGTCGCATCTTCCTTTTCTACTATAGCTTTTGCCGCCGCAATCGCTGCTTTATATGCTTCCACGCTTTCTTCTGTGTATATACTGAGATCTTTCGCTTCCGCCGCCTGAATTGCCTCTTCCAGTTTGCTCTTATCCGGTTTCTCCGGCTGTCCTGGTTTCTTTAACCCTTCTTCTGCTTTTGCCAGAGCTGCAATGGCGTCGCTGACCTCCTGCTCCGTCGCATCTTCCTTTTCTACTATAGCTTTTGCCGCCGCAATCGCTGCTTTATATGCTTCCACGCTTTCTTCTGTGTATATACTGAGATCTTTCGCTTCCGCCGCCTGAATTGCCTCTTCCAGTTTGCTCTTATCCGGTTTCTCCGGCTGTCCTGGTTTCTTTAACCCTTCTTCTGCTTTTGCCAGAGCTGCAATGGCGTCGCTGACCTCCTGCTCCGTCGCATCTGCTTTTTCAAATACAGCTTTTGCCGCCGCAATCGCTGCCTGGAATGCTTGTACAGATTCTTCCGTATATCCTGTCAGATCTTTGGCTTCCGCTGCCTGAATGGCTTCTTCCAATGCGCTCTTATCCACAGGTTCTATACTTTCCTCTAATGTTATCACCACATTCTTTGTCCCTGCCGGCACTAAGACAGTCCCTGCTTCCTTATTGATGTTTTCTGTCTGCGCATTGCCATCCACAGTTACTCCACTGATATTATCCTTCAATGTAATCAGTTCTATACTATATGGAATAGTAAGTGTATCGCCTGTAAATTCAACGGTTATCTGGCTTCCTGTTGTGGTCATCTTATATCCGGCTTTTTTCGCCCCTTCTACTAAATAATTCTTAATTTCAACAGGAGCTTCTCCTTCTGCAAGCCATTCTTTTGGTATTCCGCGCCCGATAATCACTTTTTCACCTAATTTTTCCGCAATCAGAGCATCGTATAATACTTTCGTAGCCGTAGACTGTCCCCACATATGCTGGCAGGAACCGCCGCCGCCTCTTGCATGATCGATATCCCAGGGGGAGTTCTCGTCCGGATAATTCACGCCTTCCCACCATCCAAACGGTCCGCTCATCGATTTCTCAATCATAAACTCATATGCCCGGATTCCCGCTTCCCGGTATCGTTCTCCACGAAGCGCTGAACTTCCGTAACCGGCATTGTAGGCGCTGGAATAATAACCGTGCGGATATCCGCCAAAGTTATAAATGGTATCTGATATCTCTGCTCTTCTTTCAAATCCATGCTGGTATGTATCGTCAATCAGCCCAATCATTTCACTGTTTTCCTGATCCGCGCCAAACAGATAACCATCCCATGCCCAGCGGCCAAACAGGAACATGGAAGCCCAGTTTGCGTCTCTTGCATCTCCTCTTTCGCTGTTTTCAGTTGTCCTGGTCATATCGATGGAAAGATATGGGTAATTATTTTCTTCCCGCATGGTCCGCTGTTTTGCTTCTACGCTTTCCAGCAAATCATCATATAAGTTTTCTGCCCAGGTTATTTCTGTCTGATATTCTTCCAAAGGAGCTGCTGCATTTAAACGTTCGCATAAATACCGATAGGTCGTCAGGCCTGCTAACGCTGCCCAGTTATCAATCAGCCAGTAACCGCTGGAATCAATCGCAAATGTTCTCTTAATGATTCCCCCGGCGTCCATATCTCTGTCTGTCTCCACATGGTGCGTATTTTTCTTGATTACATCATATTTTGAGACAATAAATTCGATATCATCTGTTTTCTGAAGATAAATTGCATATGGCCAGCTGTATTTCCACTTTGCGTCATCATACTGCAGCTGTGCCGGAAGCGTTGCCAGATACTCCTTCGCATAGGTAAAATCACCTATTGTCAGAAGGCTGGCTACAATGCCGATCGTATCATGATCGAACATCTGATCGTATCCGTTCTCTCCTACATGGAGCTGTTTCTGCCCGTTTACATCGTCCCGGATTATCAGGGTATAGATAAATCCCGCTTTATAGGCGTTGATCAGTTCCTGATTCGGCAGGCTTGTAATCTCACTCAGCGGCTCCAGACGAGTATTCCAATAATTTTTCATCTCTGTATAGTTTTCCTCAAAACTACCCTGTGCCGCAATCTCTTCTGCCGCCGGATAGTCATAAGTTCCGCCAAATCTGTCTGCGCCAATCGCATATTCTCTTACCACAGTTTCTCCCGCTCCGATTCTTTTCGCTGTGCGTGCAGCATCATTCAAAGCAATCAACTGGCCGGAAACAACCGGAAGCCGTTTCTCTTCCTCTGATTTATTTTCCACGGTTATCCTGGAATACGCAATTTCATAATCATTTTCATTTATTGTATGTTTGTTGGCAAAATTTTCAATCTTACAATCCAAGCCGTCTTTGGAATATTCACTGATAAAGCATGGCAGATATCCTTCCGCATTGTACCATTTAATCTTCCCCGGAATATCCTTTACTCCAAAGGTAACCATTGTATTGCCATTGTCCCGCAATTTATAGCTTCCGTCTAAATAAGCAATCGGCGCGTCTTTATCACCTTCCCAGCCAAAGGAAGCAGTCAGCCCGCTGTTGGATTCATAAGTATACTGGCCGTCCAGCTCTGACTTCAGGCAGCTTTCATGTGCCTGTGACAGGAATAAATATGCAATATAATAGTCCCCGTTTGACGCGGTTCCGCTTTCTATCAATGCTTCCGCATAGGAAATTTCAGCTTCCAGCTGGTTTGCGTAAAACTCTTCATAATCTCCGAGATTTAAGCCTTTGCATTCCTGCAGCATCTCTTTTAACTGAGTTTCAAAATCATTCAGCGTCTGATTTCTGGACAATGCCGCTGCCTGAAGATTGAAATTACCATAAGAATGATTCTTTTGCTTAATCGTACCCGTTACTGTCAAACCTTTGTTTTCAGCAATTGTCACTGTATATACCTTATTTACAGCATTCTTTCCTGCCATCAGCTCTTTATTCTCGTAAATTGGTTTGCTTTCCCCATCCAGAATAATAGAAATCTCCGCATTCGCATTCCAGACGCCTGATACAAACACCAGCTCGCGCTCATAGGGAGCCGCAGCAATTTTCATCTTATAGCCAGCCGCTTCTGTAAGCGGACTGCCAACAGTATTGCCATCTCCATTTTTATAAGTAAAAACAGCTCCACTTGTATTATTTTCTACTACTTCGTCTGGCGTCCCGTCAGACCAGGAATACGAAATAGGCGCGTCTCCCATTGTAGTTATTTCATCATCATTGAGCTTTTCATATTCGATCGGCCGTGTTGCAGGTTCCGGCGGCGTCACTGGCGCTGCTTTATAATTAACAGTTGCTTTATCCCCTTCAAAATGAATCCAGTCCTCATCCCCGCGTTCTGTCAGATTCATCGTCCGTCCATTCACAGCATCCTGCACTTTTACAGAAATCGGGGAAGGCTCTGCGCTTTTCAGTGCGATTCCGCCAAGTGACATATTTCCGTCAAAATATGACTTCTCTGTAATGATTGCCGTTACTTCCACCGAGTTATTTTCACGGATAACCAGTGTATATTTCCTTACCTGCGCGTCTCCGCCCGCTTTTAACTCTGTTGTGTAAACCGGGGTTTCCTCTCCATTGACACAAATCTGAAACGTCGCGGTTGCCTGCCAGATTCCTGACACAAATGTCAGCATCCTGGTCTCCTCTGCGGCCGGAAGAGTGATTTTAAAGGTCTTTCCCACAATAGGTTTTCCAACAGATTCCTCATCTCCCCTTTTGTACATGAACGCTCCGGCTTTTGGTGCGCGTGACGACGTCTCATCCAAATTTCCGTCTGTCCATGTATACAGCATCGGAGAATCGCCTACCGGCTGAATATCCTCTCCTGTCACATTCTCAAATCCGATCACTTCCTGCACGTCTTTTTTCCGGTTAATTCTCTGTCCTGAAATATGCACCCAGTCCAGCGCGCCTTCCTCCGTCAGGTTCAGCTCATCTCCAGACGTTACCTTTTCAATTACTGCAACCAGCGGATTCAACGTGCTGTTCCCTTCCTCCCCTGCTGCAAACGCCGGTGTAATCCCGCTTACAATCATCGTAAGGCTCAGCAGCATACTGAGAAGTCTCTTTTTTAGTTTCGTTCTGGTGTTTTGCCTCATTGTTTCTCCTCCTTTTTTATAACTGATAGGTTGTTTTTTGTAGTATCATTATAACAATCCGCAAAAATCCAATACATGATTGATTTCTACTTTTTCTTATGTTATTTTGCTTTTCTTTTCGCATACAAGCAAAAGAATCATAGCTATTTTGACATAAAAAATAAGCAAGGTACCTGAAATTATATGGGCTGCAGCAAGTTCTGAAATACAAAAACGGCAACATCATGCTTTGATAAGAAAAACCCCGGCTTCTCTGATGCAGAGCGAACAGCCGGGGTGGATTTTCTTTATTCTTTGATGGTTTATGTTATCCCTGCAATAAAAAAGACGCCTGCTATCAGACGCCTTCAGCCTTGTCTTTGTCTGGAACGATCCGCTGCGCTATAGCAAATCTGTAAAAACAGTCCGTTCGCCAGACAAGACCATTTTCATTTGAAATGCAATATTACCCAGCCATAGCCGGTTCAAGTTCCCTTACTTCATCGGTTTCCTGTATGGCCTGTTCCGGCTCTGCAAGTACAGATTCTATGTCGCAGACACATTCATCCATAACCTCAGCCATAGCCCCGCAGTCGAAACGCTCCGTCAGAATATACAGACAGTCCAGCTCCTTTTGTTTTTCTTTTTTTGCATTGCGCAGGTCTTTGAGATGTTTAAATACTTTATATCCCTGCGCCACATTATAATTCGCATCCTCAATTTCACGCAGCGTCTGTTCCAGTTCCAGATCAAGTTCCTCCAAATCCGCCTGAAGATTATACATATACTGCTCTGCATTTGCAAAAAAGTCCGCCTGCTGTTTTGCAAATTCTCTCCAATTATTTTCTGCGCCGTCAAAGATCGTCGTCTGCTTTGTATATTCCATATATTCACCTTCTTCTGTTATGTAGTCCATATCTGGTTCCTCCGTAAATTCTTTCTCAATATCCAGACAGGTATCTGATGTAAAAGCCCGTATCAGTTTACTGCTTCGCACTGTTTTTTCCGGGCAGTCCTTGAACAATGCTTTTAGTTTCCTCGGATGATATACACGGGTCTTTAGCTTATCCATCTGCTTAATGCCATCCCTTGCCTTTGCAATATTGCTGCTGCTCCCAATCGCCCTTTGAAACCATTCCACCCGGTTCATTTCGTCTTTTACATCCCGTCTCTGTTCCCGGCACTCCTTTAACAGAGCAATCAAACGGATACTGTCTTCTTCATTCTGATCGTAAAGCTCAATGTAATGCATCATATCACAGGTCTGCATATCCAGATCGGATAATTCCTGATTCAATTCATCGATATAGTTATGCACATTAGCCGCAATATAGCAGAAATGTGTTAGATATTCTTTCCAGTCAATACATTTCATATCATAGGGAAGCGACATTTTAGATTCGCTCTCACATATGGCAGCATCGCTCCGTTCCGGATCAGGCTTATATGCTTCCTCCATTCTGGGCGCCGTATTGGCGGATTTCTTTTGTTCTGTTGGCAAAGCTGCTTTTGCTTCGTCTGTTCCCTCGTACTCGTCCACCGGAACAGCGGAATAGAACTGTGCTTTTTTGCCGCCGCCAATCCGCTGATTTGCTTCCAGAAAACCAAATACCCCAGCATCCTCTCTGCCGCTGGCTGCCACCAGCTGGTCATTACCATTGATCCGGTAAAAATTACCGCTTCTGTCCACAATATAATGCATCTTCTGCATCGCGCTAAGACTGCTCATGTACCTTCCTCCTCTTCTATCATATCGTCTCTCTTACATGTTTCAAAATACTTACAGGTAATGCAAAATTTATTACAATATTTCCATTTCATGTTTAAAGATTTCCTGATCCAATATAAAATCCGCTCCATATTTCCCCCGCTTCTCGTTCAAAAAAGGAATCAAAGAAAGGATTTTTGATCCCTGTCTCTGATTCCATTATAGTTCTTGTCTTGTACAAAAAAACGGTCTTGTAAGTAAACCTTTGTTCTGTAATTATTGTAATTATCCCCTGTACTGCCGTATCAGCCTGTCAATTTCCTCATCCATCTGTTTTAGTACCGGCTCCGGGCCGACAACCCTGACGCCTTCCCCCAATGCAATTACCCATGCCATAAACTGCCTGCTGACGGCTACCCGGACAGTGACGGTAAAATGATGTTCGTCTGATTTTACCAGCGCCGTATCTTTGCCGAACCGGTCAATAATCACTCCTGCAAATTCATTGACACATTCCAGTTTTACCATCTGTTCTTTTCCGGCAAACATGCCGAACATCTTCTTCGCATAAAGCCCGATATCAAATTGGAAAAAAAGTTCTTTTCCCTCTCTCTTTTTATCCCCAACCGTTATATGCAGCATCTTATCCACCCGAAAATGTTTGATTTTCTGTGCCGCGCTGTCATAGGCGATCAGATAATAATTCTCATCATCCCAGGAAAGCGCCCAGGGGCTTGCCGCATAGAACGCGCCGTCTTTTTTTAATACCATTTCCTTATTTACATTCCACTGAAAATATTGAAATGTAATCTGAACATTGGAATTAATCGCCGCATGAATCAAGTCTACATTGTAGTAGATACTTTCATTCATGGTCTTTACCCGTTCCGAAACAAACACCTGGCGGTGCAGCTGCGACGCTTCGTATTTACTTGCTAACCCTTCTATTTTCTTAATCAGTTCTCTTGATTTCTTTGCGGTGATAAATTTGGCTGACTGAACGGAATCCACCAGCAGCTTTAATTCCGCAAGCTCAAACTGCCGGTTTCCAACATGATAATAATATGTCCGTTCCTGCTGCTCCCCGATAATATCCATGCCATACTGCCGCAGGCTTTCCATATCACTGTAAATGCTTTTCCGCTCTGCTGTAACACCATACGCTTCTAATGATTCAATAATTTCCGCCATTGTGATACTGTGCGTCTCATCTGTTTTTTCCAGTAAAATTTTCATCAGATAGACAATTTTCAGTTTCTGATTGCTGCCCTTTGCCATAGTAATTCCCCCTAAAACAACCTCCGTCTAACAATATATGGTTATATCGTACCATAGAATATACAGGATGTCTAATTTGACAGGAAACTATATCTGTTCATTAATGCTTTACAGTTACATTTCACACCCACGCCAGTTTTGGTGAATACTTCGTATCAGCTGGTGTGAAAAGTAACGCTTTACACTCCATCCGCATTTTGATAGTATTATACCAGAATCAATAAAGAAGCTACATGAATAAGGAGAGAATGCACAGCAAATGATAACCGAAAAACAACTACAAAACGCAACATCCGTTATGCAGGGTTTACTATACCATAATCCCTTATATCACTGGGTTGCAGAAGACGAGAAAAATTTAAATGTCATGGTCATCGGCTACGACGTTTATGCGGAGAAGTTTATCGATCTCTGCCTGCAGGCTGGCCAGATGAAAGACCATGACCTGTATATCACAGTAGTTTCACAGAACCCGGACAAAGCGCGGACAGAATACGTAAAAGCCCGTCCTGCTCTTCCACGCTTTGTAAATATAGGAAATTCTTCTATAAGCAAAGATAAAGCATGGGCCGTACTGGATTTTATTGCAATTCCCTGCGAGGGACATGCCTTCTGCGAAGCTCTGCCCGAACAAAATCGACAGATTGTGGAAGAGATTATGCTGACTTTATCTGGAGAAGAGCATATACATTACCTGTTTCTCTCCATAGGCGATGACACTTTTAATGACAATCTGGCCAGATTATTTGCAGAAATAGCGCACGTACTGGAAAATCGATGCTGTATCAATTATATACATAAATCCCGCTCGCCGATAAAACCACAGCCGGAGCACGCCGTCTGGTGCAAACCTGTTGATGTTACAGAAGAGTTCCGGTCACAGGCAGATCATGATGCCCTTGAGCAAATGGCATTCCATACCCACCTTTTGTGGACCGGTATGAAAAATATTGATATGCAGCAAGCCAGGGAAAAATTTTCCCAACCCTATTACCATGAAGCGTCTATGTCATTTGCGCTCTCCATTGGCTATAAACTTCAAAGCTTTGGCATTACAGGCAGCAGTGCGGATGAAATTGCAGCCAACTTTGACAGACAGCTCATCCGGCACAAAGATGATGATGAAACCGGCAATCAGATACTCGCACAGATAGCTGCGTTAGAGCACAGACGCTGGGTATTGGAAAAAGTTACAAACGGATGGCAGGCGCCCCCGTCCATAAATGGGGTGATGGATTTTTCCTACTGTATTGAAATTGGCTCTATCAAAGACAGTGCCAGAAAATATCATCCCTGTATTGTACCCAGCACAGCATCCGCCCCACTGAAAAGCAGAACCTATACCAAAAACCGGCATGAGAAATGGGACCATCCAGGCAAAGGAGAAGAAGGCCTGGATGCGCTGGATCGTGTATCACTTGCCCTGCACCGCTATTTTTACCAATACACACAGAAATTCCGACTTTCACATCCCATGGAACAAGGAGATGCAGCCCGAATCGGCCGGCTGATCAGGGACGCAGACGATACCGTTACGCAGGAATACAAACGATATTGTCTCTGCCTGCGGAATATCCTGAATCGGGAAGCCGGATATTCCATGCAATACGACGCTTATGAAAAACGCTTTTCTGATATCATTGCCAGCACGGATTCACTTGACGGCCTGACAAAGCAATCCGTTGCAAATGGCATAAAAAATATCCGGCACAGTTTTTTCCCGGTAATCGAATACAGTCTATACCGGGATTATAAAGAGCCTGATGAAGTACTGCCGGAAAAGCTGGCGTTTATTTTGACATACCGCAGCTCCTGCCATCTGGCTGCTGCGCTCAACCTTGCTCCGGATAAAAACGGGGAAAGCGACGCCGTATTTCAAAATGTCGCTTCCGCAACCGTCATTCATCCTGGGAAAATAACATATCTTTACTATGTAAACCAAACATCAGATTTTGGCCTGCTGCGCCGGAAACTGATTGCCATCGAAAATTATTTTCAGCACCGAAAGATACCTTGCAGCCTTTATTTACAAATCCTGCTTTCCGAAGATGCCAAAGATCGGCGCAAAGCGCTGTCAGACATGCTAAACAGACTGCGGAAAAAAATAACTTTGGACGTAGCCATAAATCCCTGCCAGAATGAGACACAGGCAGCAGAGCAGGCCGTACTGGTTCTGAAAAATAATCAGACCGACCTGTTTGACGGAAGCAATTCCCTGTTTCCTTCCAACCGGCAGAATGCTTATTTTGTCCAAAAGGTTACAGAGCAATTTCCATATTTTGAATTTGACCGCGCGCAGAAACGTTTTTGCAATGACAGTGGCTGCGATCACCTGCATTATATTGCGGACAGCTCTTATATGCGGGTAGAAGATATGTTTGCTATGATGAATGCCACAGACCGGCAGTTCCACTATCCGGATTTTGCAAATGAATACGAATCTCTCTGGAGCATTTATACCGGACAATGCACGCAGACTCCATTCCAGAAAGCGGTGGGCTGCTGGAACAATCTCTGTATGCAGTTAGAGGACTATCACAACACACACAACAGCCCGGACAGCAGCCAGGTAAAGAACCTGACAGTTTCTACACCCAGATACCGCCCCGCAGATTACCGCAGGATTTTAGAAGCCTTAAACAAAAAAGGCTATATTACAGATTTTTCGGCAAATCAGAATACCTTCTCCTTCCGGTACAAATTGGAAAAATTTAAAAATCTCCTAACCAAAGCCGGAGAAATCCTGGAAATTTACACATATTTTGAAGCATGTAAAACCGGATATTTTGACGATGTGGTAAGCAGCTACGAATTTAAATGGGAAACTGGCGGTGTGACAAATGAATTGGACTGCGTCCTGACAAAAGGATTCCGCTCTATTATTGTGGAATGCAAAGCACGAGTGGAACTAAACCAGGATTTTTATTATAAACTTGACAGTCTTGCCAGCCGGTTTGGCATTGGAACGAAAAAAGTACTGATTGCGAATACGTATGTAAACAGTCCACATCTCAATCAGATCAACGAGTTACAGAAAACCAGGGGCAACCAGATGGATATTATCACTATTTCCGATGAAAATGATATTCAAAATATTGGAAAAACCCTGCAGAAAATTATGGAAGAATAATGGAGGAAACGACTATGAAAGAATATATACCAAACCCAATTGATACCAGCGATATTGAACTGCCGCCAGATCTGATAGAACTGACGGAAAAGCTCGCGGAAAATGTACACGAGAACTGGTCAAAAGGACGTCTTGAAGAAGGCTGGACATATGGCCCCGGCCGAAATGATGATGTAAAAACAACCCCCTGCCTGGTTCCCTATGACCAGCTGACAGAAAGTGAAAAAGAATACGATCGCAATACCTCACTGGAAACGCTCAAATTAATTTTAAAATTAGGTTATACCATCCGGAAAGAAGGGGTTAAATAAACATGAAGCTAGAAGAATTGTTATGTTTTGACTCCATCGTAATTTTATGCCACAATGATCCGGATGCCGATGCGATTGCCAGTGGTTACGGGTTATATCTGTATTTTCAGGAACATCATAAAAAAGTCCGGCTGGTCTACGGCGGCCGCTCTTCCATCCGGAAAAGCAACCTTACGCTGCTGGTTGATACATACCGCATTCCGATTGAATATGTGACAGAGTTGGATACGCCGGAGCTGCTTCTCACTGTTGACTGTCAGTATGGTGAGGGAAACGTGCATCCGTTTTCCGGAAAAACCATTGCCGTAATTGATCATCATCAGGTCAAAGATCCGGAAAAACTGCCTGCATTGCAGGAAATCCACAGTAATTACGGCTCCTGTTCCACCCTTGTCTGGCAAATGCTGAAAGAAGCCGGATATGATGTGGAGCAGAACCAGAAGCTTTCGACGGCTCTTTATTACGGGCTTTACATGGATACCAGTAAGCTGCAGGAAATTTCACATCCAATGGATAAGGATATGCGGGATATTCTGAAAGTAGATCAGAGCACACTGATCCTGCTTCAAAATTCCAATCTTTCGATCGATGAACTGGAAATCGTAAGCCAGGCTCTGGAACATGCGGACTGCAACAAAACATACAGATTTGCCGTTGTGGAAGCAGCCCCCTGCGACCCCAATATCCTTGGTATAATCAGTGATATGCTGAATGAAGTGGATATTATTGATACCTGCATCGCATACTGTATGTTAAACGGCGGAGCTAAATTATCTGTCCGTACCTGTGTCAAAGAAGTCCGCGCAGATGAACTGGCCGCTTTTGTCTCAGCAGGGTTAGGTTCCTGCGGAGGACATACGCGGAAAGCCGGCGGATTTTTAAATGGAGTCCGGCTGGCGGAAGCCTATGAAACTATGTATCATATTCCGGCAAATCCCATCAGCGGCAGCCAGGTACACGAAATTTTAAATCAGCGTATGGAGAACTATTTTGCAGAGGAAGAATGGATCGATACGGCTTCGTATTTGCCAGATCTTTCCACTATGGATCTGTATCAGAAACTGCAGGCGCCAATTGGGTTTGTAAAGGCAGAAGACATATTTCCTGTCGGAACAGAGATTAAGATCCGGATGTTAGAAGGGGATTTTGAAATTATGGTAACAGAAGGAATCCAGATTATGATCGGCATAGAGCATGAGATTTATCCGAATAGCAAAGCATATTTCCAGGAACATTATACGGTATTGGAAGAACCTTATCTATTTGATGAACATGAGTACAGTCCGACGGTGCGCGATGCGCTGACCAGTGAGCCAAAGCCGCTGCTGCCTTATGCAAAATCCTGTGTGCCAAAAGGAGAGTCTTTTATCTATGCCAGGGAACTTTCGCACCGTACCAAGGTGTTTACGAAATGGGATAAGGATAAATATATGCTTGGTATGCCGGGTGATTATTTAGCGGCATCGAAAGATGATACAAAAGATGTTTATATCGTAAAAAAAGAAGTGTTTTCCAGGCTGTACCGGAAGATTTGATGGAGACAATGTTTCCATATCCATAAGTAGTTACAGAGTTTGCAGAAATTTGATAATATGGGACTTTCCTGCATTCACATATGATAAAAGCGTATGCTTTGTGTTGATCGGGCATCACAGGCATACGCTTTTTCTTTTATTTGTTTAATGTACAGTCTGTCAGGAGCAGAGAACAGCCCGTATAACTTCCGCCTTCATCAATTACAAATGTAATAAACTGTGCTGAACTGACATCTATGTCGATCGGTGTCTCTACTGTAGAACGCGACACTTTTGTATCAATGCAGGGCGCGTCTTCATTTTCATCCAGATACACCAGCAGCTTACTTTCTTTTCCAGATGGATTATTCTCACTGTCTATGCTGTAAGTCCCTACAAACCTGTTAAATTCACCCACATTGTACCGAACATAAGCCCGGCACGCGTCACTTATTTTTACCGCTTCATCATATGTTGTCCCCATCGTATTCGTTACATCCTGTTTAATTTCAAAACCAATCTGTTCTACCGGATTTTCAATTGACGTCAGCTTCACTGTACTTTTTTCTGCTGATATAGAAGTTCCTGTACTTTTTACTTCTGTTTCCGCAGCCGCAAGAGAGGACTCTTTGCTTAAGTAGCAGTCTGTCAGAAGCAAAGAACAGCCTGTGTAACTTCCGCCTTCATCAATTACAAACGTAATAAACTGTGCTGAACTGACATCTATGTCGATCGGTGTCTCTACTGTAGAACGCGACACTTTTGTATCAATGCAGGGCGCGTCTTCATTTTCATCCAGATACACCAGCAGCTTACTTTCTTTTCCAGATGGATTATTCTCACTGTCTATGCTGTAAGTCCCTACAAACCTGTTAAATTCACCCACATTGTACCGAACATAAGCCCGGCACGCGTCACTTATTTTTACCGCTTCATCATATGTTGTCCCCATCGTATTCGTTACATCCTGTTTAATTTCAAAACCAATCTGTTCTACCGGTTCTTCAATTGATGTCAGCTTCACCCTGTCTTTGGAAGAAGCTGCATCTTCCTTATCAGGCGCCGTATCACTGCCGCTGTTTCCGGTATCGCTGCTGTCATTTATATCATCGCTATTAACATCGTCTTCAAGATATGCATCCTCGCCATAGCTTTCATCCATAACACCGCTTTCATCAGAAGCATTGGAAGAAGCAATTTTCTGAAGCGCCGGAGCAACCATCAGCCCGCGAACTATATTGCCGATAACAAGCACACCAATTACAACTGCTGCAATAATAACCGTCTTTTTCCAATCTCTTCTGCTATTACCTCCGGTTCTGCCTCCGCCGCCAACCGGCCACTGTGGAGTCTGTGGATTTTTTGAGCCGGTTCCGCCATTTCCTCCGCCTGTTTGCGGAGCAGCAGACGTCACCGCAATCTGAGGCACTCTGCCGGACACATTACATTTCGCAAAATCCTGCGTACCGTAGAGTTTGCTGTAACATCTTCCTGCGTCAAACCGATACCATTCAATCGCCTGCACCCGGCTGAAGCGAAGTCGTGTACCATCATCCATTTCTGCCGGTTCAATGTAAATCAAAAGACATTTTGACGTGTCTTTTAGGTCACGCGCCTGATTCAGTTCATCCAGGCAGTTACCGGATTTAAAATAAGCTTTGCTTAGAAAAGCCAGAAAAAATGTGGATTTCTTCAAATATGCCGCAATGGTGTTGGGCCATTCAGACCCCGGTCCAATGCCGTCGTCATACCAGACACGAAATCCATCCTGCTGCAGCTTGCTGATAATCGGATACACCCGTTCTGAATCGACATGGGCATAACTGATAAATATGTACGGTTTTCTTTCATCAAAATTGCTGATAATCGGCTGTTCAAAACTCATAACACGTTCTCCCCCTCCTCTGTAAAATGCACTGTGACCATTATAAACATTGGAATCTGTGCCGTCAAGGAAGTTTTCACTTACACAACAAAGAGAAAGGGGCGAATCCTGTGATCCGCCGCCTTTCTCCTGGTCGTGCCGTTATTTTTTGATTTTAATCGTTATGGTTGCTTTCTTGTTGGTGCCGTCTGTTGCTGTTGCAGTAATCTTTACAGATTTCCCTTTTCCAGCCTTCTTTGTAGTTACTACACCTTTGCTGTTGACAGTAGCATATTTGGTATTAGAAGATTTCCAGGTCAACTTCTTGTTTACCTTTTTGCCGTTCGTCCTAACAGTTGCTTTCACGGTTACCTTCTTTCCGGCTTTTACACTCTTGCTGGATGCCTTTAACGTAATCTTTGTAACCGCATTCTTCATAATCTGGATTGTGACTTTCTTTGAAACTTTAGAGCCATCCGCTGCTGTTGCAGTAATTGTTACCTTCTTGCCTGCTCCGGCTTTTTTGGTGGTTACTGCGCCAGTTTTGCTTACTGTCGCGTATTTCTTATTGGAAGTCTTCCAGGTCAGCCCCTTATCTGCTGCATTCTTGGGAGAAACAGTAACCTCTTTGCCTAAGCTAATTTTTTTGCCTGCAGCAATCTGATATTTGCTGGCTGCAAATTTAATGCCGCTGACTTTAACTGGCCCGGATGTCTGCTGATCATCATTTCCACTGCCCTGCGTCTTCAACTGCAGCCCATGGAACGCTGTTTCCAATGCCTTTTGCGCTGCTGTAATCTGATCTGCTGTTGCATTTGTATTGGCAAGGATGTTTTTGGCGTCTGTCAGAGCTTTCTGGTATGCTGTCCAGCTGGCTTCCGTATAATCTGCCTGTGCTTTTTCAGGTTTCTTATCGATCGCCGTATTCAGGTTTGTAACAGCTTCTGCTTTCTTCTTCTCTTCTAATTCCTTGGCAATCTCTGCATTCGTTTTGAAGTTCTTCCGTGCCTGCTCTAACTTCTGTTTTGCCGCCTGGATCTCCTCAAGGGTTCCTGTCGCCCGTATCGCATCTGCTTCTGAAATCGCGTCTGCAAATGCTTTCCATACATCCTGCGGATAATCCGCTTCTGTAGCTGCTGCCATTTTCTCCCTTGCTTCCCTTACAGCATTGCCAAGTTCCCGTCTGGCCGTTATAATCGGCTCATCATCTCCGATTGCAGGTACTGTAAACGTAATGTCTTTTGTATCGGAAACCACACCGTCTGTACCATATGTACAAGTAATTGTAACTGTAAAGATAACGCGGGATGCCGCTTCCCCTCTTGTTACGGTCGCACTTAATCGATCTTCTGACATGGTCACACCTGCGCCGGATTTTAATTCCCAGCTGAATGTACTGCCATGCTCACCTGCTGTAATAAATGTAAGCGTATCGTTCAGGTTATCAAAGACTGGCACGCCAAGAGCTTCTTTGTCCGCTGCTACAGTTGCTTCCGCCTGCAGCTGCGCTGTGGATTTAAAATTCTCTTCCGCATTCTTTAACCGCTGTCTTACTTCAGCGATCTGCGCCACAGTTCCTGTTACACGCAGTTCTTCCGCCTGTGCGATTGCATCTGCAAATTCTTTCCATACATCCGCCGGATAATCTGCTTCTGTGGCTTTGTCAAATTTTTCTTTTGCCGCTCTCCATGCGTCGCCAAGCTCCCGGCGTGCAGCGATCAGCTCCGCATTATCTCCTTCTTTTGGCACGGTCAGCCTGATTTCTTTTGTATCAGATACTGTTCCATATGTAATGGTTACTTCAAATACTGCTACAGATGCCTCTTTCCCCCTGGTAATCATAGCCGTTTTGCCATCCGCCGCCATTGTAACGCCTGTGCCGGATACCAGTTTCCAGCTGATTGTACTTCCGTGCTCTCCTTTTGTTACAAAAGTAACGGAATCATTACTCGTATCAATTGTCGGCGCGCTGACAGCCGCTTTATCTGCTTTCACCGCATTTTCTGCCGCAATCATATCGTTTGACTTAAAGTTATTCGATGCCTCGTCTAATGCCTTCTGCGCTGCTGTAATCTGCTCTAATGTTCCTTTTACGCTTACTCGCTCCGCCTCTGTGATTGCATCTGAAAATGCCTGCCAGATACCCTCCGGATAGTCTTCTGCTTTTGTTCCGGCTATTTTCTCTTTTGCCACGCGCAGAGCATCCCCAAGCTTCCGCCGTGCATCTATCAGTTCCTGGCTGTCATCGGTGGAAGGCACAATTACGGTAAACTGCTTTGTATCAGATGCCGTTCCATATGTGATTGTCGCCCTTAAATGAACTTCCGTCTGCTCTTTGCCTCTGGTAACTGTCGCAGTCTTGCCATCCTGTGAAATCACGATTCCTGTACCGTCTATCACTTCCCAGCTGATCGTACTTCCATTTGCTCCTTTTGTTACAAATGTAATCGTATCCGTCAACCCATCTATCACAGGTCTGTTCAGAGCTTCTTTATCCGCCGCTACGGCTGCAAGATCCGCCTTTTCCTGTGCCATCTGATCCTGCTCTTCTTTGTAGACGCGTCCTACTTCTTCTGTAGTCAACGCTTTGTCATAAACCTTATACTCATCCAGGTATCCATTATAATATTCGCCATTCGCTGTCCAGGTCGATTTACCGATATAGAATACGCCGCCTGATGCTCCAAGAATTTCAGAAAGCTTTACTGTGCTCTCCTTAGCATCTATTTTCTTACCGTCAATATAAAGAATTGTCTCCTGCGGCCTTACTACAAGATCTACTTTTCTCCATACATTTGGCGTCATTCCTTCTGCGTCTCTATTTGCAGAAACAGTCTCGTCTATTTCATTTGTGCGGCGTTCTGCTTTAACCGCTACCTGAGCATCCATTATTCCCAGATAATTGCGGTTATTTTCGCCTGCCTGCTGGGCATTCCTTGCCGCAAATAACGTCCATGCCATTCCGCTGACATTCGCATCCTCTGCTTTACTGTAATAGGAAATGGTAATCTCATCCCTGCCCTGCAGCAGTGCGGTATTATCAGCTTTTGCAGCTGTCAGGAATGTATTTCCTTTCAGATGCAGGGACTTTCCACGCACGGAATCTGCCGCAAAAGCAGCATTTGGCCCTGTCAGAACTGCCGATGCGCCTTTTCCGGATAATCCTGTTTCTCTGTTATCCATGGATAAATAAGCAATCAGTCTGCTGTCAAAGTCTGTAAGCTTCGCTTCCACATCTACCGTAAACGTTTTCTCCACTTTTGCTTCGCCATTTTTAACGGTGGCAGTTATTGTTACTGTTTTATTTTCGTTTGGTCTTGTTACAGAAACGTTATATATATTCTGCTCTGCGTCTTTTTCAATACTGATACAGGAATCTCCTGATGTCCATGTAATATTAGATTCATTTGCTCCGGCCGCCGGTAATTTCACTGCAGCTGCCGTATCCTCATCTAAAGAAGACGGTATCAAGCCCACAAGGGCATCTGCATCTTCCTGCGCCTTTTCCTCATTGCTCTTCTGTTTGCTGTACTGGACAAACAGAGCTGGTTTGCATCCCTGATGCGCTTCCTCTGGATTCAGACCTCCAAAAACAATCTGAGCAATCGGCACCTGCAAACGGAACCCAATTTTGGTCTGTCCCGCTGCAATCGCCTGCTTTACAAGTGATTTCACATCAAATGTCACATCTTCATCCACTTTTGTCGCTGTAGATACCCATTCATTGCTCCACAGCACTGCGTCAGCTCCATACTTTCCATCCACTGCCGGGAATTTTGTATGATCTGTACAAAAGTCTGCCGTATCTGCACTGTTTGCAAGAACAGTTGGGTTAATCTGGTATGCACCTACTTTCATTGAATTACCATTACCCAGATTTCCATTTACATTATTCACCCTTAAACGCAATGTCGCATAATCCAGTTCCAATAACTCATCTTGCTGCCCCAGCTTATTAATGATATCCGACAAATCCATAATCACATATCCGATACGGTTCTCTCCCACTGGAGAGCCTCCTGTATAAGAAACATCCTGTATCTGTGGTGCTCCAAATTCGCTGCCATCTTTAGCAGTTGATGTAACGCCTACCTCGATTGTTGCCGACCCTTTTGAATGCCCCTTATCAGTCCCTTCCGTAGTAGAATTTCCAGCATCAACAGCTATTATTGACTCCGGCATTGCCACATAAGCTGTATATTCAACCGCAGACTTTGGCTCATCTCCCGTTGCTGGCTGATCTATATATGTAATAGTTGCTGTAAGCTTCACTTTTTCTGAAACACTTGTCAGATTTTCAGAAACCTTCCCCTGATTCGTTATATAGTCAGTATTGCTGCTGCCCCACACAATATCAGCCACTTTTACATCATTATACAGAATCTCCTCCGGCAGTACCAGATCCCCCGATATCTGCTGTAAGCTTTTGTTGCCATTCAGCATCACCTTATTAATAGAATCCTTCACATAGTCCTGCCGTGCATTCGCATCCTTCTGCAAAAATTCCTCTGCTGTAAACATGGTTTCTGTTCCAGCTTTAATTGCGAATGAGCCAGAAATAGTCTTTCCATTCTCGCTTCTTTTCGCTGTATAACGCAACTCTGCAGTCTTTGGAACAACTCCGGTTGTATGCTTAAGTTCGCCATTGTCCGCTATTACAGATGTATCACTGCTCTGCCACTTGATAGAAAATCCGTCCAATGTGCCAGGGAGCGTCAGACTGGTTGTTACCTTCTGGGGATCAATACTTGTGCCAAACACAGCATTTTTCAATGAATCTCCAAATGCTTCCTCTGTTACGCTCTTCTCATACTCTGCATTGATTTCGTCTGCTGTCAATGCTCTGTGGATAATAGTTACATCATCAATCAATGCACTAAAAGGCGTATCCCAGAAATTTGCCCCAATATAAATTGTCTGATTTCCACCCTTAAGCACACTCATTGTAGAATTTGTAAATTCCCATAAAAGCTGACCGTTCACATATGCCCGAATAGCTTTCTTTCCATCTTCACTCTCAATAGCGCCCTGTGTCAGCGTCAGCATATTCCAGCTGCCTTTCACAGGTGCAAATATTTTTTTATCTGAGCTAGAGTCAAAACCGATATTGTTACTGGGTCTTTTACCCCAAATCAGCAAGTTATTCCCATCTCCTGTTCCAGCTGCATCAACCCATGCTTCCGGGTCATGGTATCCCACAAATAGAAGAGGTGAATACTTTGATATAGCTACTTCTTTTGTTGGATTGTACCACATGGATACCGTCCAGCCTGTCTCGTCGCTGTCCATATTATAATAAGGCAGTTCCAGCCCATAACCGCCGTTTAAGGAAAGCGACTTGTCATCTGCATCGCCGCTTCTTCCCGCTCCATACAAAACCTCGCCCGTATAATCTCCAAGTCCTCTTACAATCGGATAACCCCCGCCGAGTGTATCATCATTAAAATCAATTACCGTTCCATTTTCATCAGGAGCAACGGCTTTTGTAATCCTTACCGGAAATGTCATCTTTGGCAAAAGCTCCGTCTCCTGGCCGTTCCATTTCAATGTCGCTGTCAGATTGGCAGTATCACCGTTTTCAGCTGCAGACTGGATCTTTCCATCCTGTGAAATTACTGCAGGTTTATCGCTCTCCCATGAAATAGAAATAGAAGCCATACCATCTACTGTTTCAGGAAGTGTAAGATCTGAACGCACTCTGCCCAGTCCTAAGTTGCTTCCCAACATCTTACTCTGAATAGTATTTTTGAGTTCTTCTCTGTTCATTCCACTCAGAGCCTCATCCAGATACTTCTCATTCACTTCATCTGCAGTTAATATTTTATCATAGACTTTCACATCATCTATCAATCCATTAAATGCATTATCCCATGGATTAGAACCTATTAGCATCAATTGATTTTCACTGCCCGACAAACCGGCTGCAGCCTTGTCGTCTATTATCAATGTTCTGTCTTTATAAACTTGAATGGATTCCCCTGTTTGAGTTATCACCACATTAGTCCAAGCATTTAAAGAAAAATTTTGATTTTTCCCTCCAATAGTAAGCCATCCATCAAAATTGCCTCCAGGTTCACGCGTCCAGAATTTACACGCACTTCCGCCTGCTCCGGAAATAGCCGTCCATTTTTCTGGACTACTGGTCGGATTGCCCATATATAAAATTACAGTATTATTATCCATATTCCCCGTCGGCTTCATCCATAGTGATATGGAATATGTATCCATATTGGTATGCGGCAATTTCACACCATACGCAGTGTTTGCCGTAAAAGAAAGCGCCTGATCTCCTGTTTCGCCCGATCTGCCTGCGCCATATGTAATCGCTCCTGAATATGCCCCCGGCGCATTGTTTCCATTCTGTTTATTTACTGCCTGCACATTTTCTCCAAGGCTTCCGTCAAACGTATAGACGCCTATCGCATCCGCTGCCTCCCTCGTTTGCCCCTCTCTTGGCTCCGCGGCTGCTGCTGATGCCGGCAGTGCGGTTATAACCATGCCAGCGCTCAGAACCAGAGCCGCAAACCGTTTCAAAAATCTTAGTTTCATGTAACATTCTCCTTTCCCTTTTTCCCAGCTTCATCCTCACGCTTAAAGTGAAACTGCAGTTTTTCAGAATGTACCCTCAGCATTCTGTATCATGTTTACTATTTTATCACCTCCCTATGCCTTCCAACCATGTATTTATTTATGATTAAATGCAAAATTTTAAGATTGTATCCAAATAAGCTTTTACTCACAGAAAAGATTTATGCAATGCAGCCTGCAGCTTGTTTTTTCTTTTTCAACACAAAAACTCCAACTCCCTGAGAACCATACATTTTAGGCGCACAAAAAACTTCTTCCATTCCGATCCCACCATTATCATGCAGCTTCACATTAGCCTATCCTAAATCCACTTTTCACATAAAAAACCTATTATTAATCGGAATTTGCATTCTCCCATTCTTTCATAAATTTTCTCAGTTCAGCTTCTCCTTTTATCTGCTTAGCAGCTACAGGAGTATGTACAGGACGATTTTGGGCAGATTCTTCAATTGCATTGATAAACATCTCCACCTGTTTCCTGCCAGAAATAACAAAATTATTCGTGATGCTTGAAGTTGCCGTAAGAAAACACCTTCTTTCCTAACATAGCTCATATTATGTTCCAGATGTTCTTCTGAATATATTATTGTACATTTTTATCATCATTTCTACACCAAACAGAGCGTGCTCACTTCTCCACATACCTCCGCCGATAGTACTCCATCGTCCGGTATTCCAGAATATCCTTCATATGCTCCTGAAACGCCGCGTTCCCTGCCACACTTCGCACTTCTTCCCTGATGGCAATCGCATATCCTTCTTTTTCTATAAAAAATCCTTTTCCAGAAGCTTTCAGAAACTTGATTGGCATACTCTTTGCTTTACTCAAATGCTGTTTATCCGTCATATTCTTATAATCTGCATAGGATATATCGGCAGCAAAATCTTTCCAGTTGGTTCCCATATTAAAAAACTCTTTCCAGCTCTGCAGCACATCTTTATCTGTAACTTCCAGCCTGATATTTCCATGATTATAAAAACTGTATAAAATCGGCATCTTATACACCTTCTGCATATCTGTTGTCTCAATCAAAGAGAGGAACTCCCGTCCGATTCCCTCATACAGTATATGTTCTTCCCCAGACAGCTCCTTTAGGCCTGCCAGAAAATCCAGGTATCTCCGGAAAGGATTCTCTTTTGCATGTTTCATACAATATCTGTAAACAGCATCATCCATATTAGTAAACAGTTCCATCCTGGTAGGAACCTTGCCGTCCAGCAATTCTTTTACCCGATAAAACTCCTGATTTATCTGCTCTTTTACAGATACTGCTTTTTTATCCAATTCACGAAACAACTCAACCAGACGCATATCAAAATCAACAATACAATCATCCGGATATTCTATGTCCGAATAATCATATGCCTTCTTTTCCGCAAATGCATGTCCTCCGCCCAGCAGTAATGGCGCTTTCCCTGCCTTTTCATAATTTCCGATAAAATCAAGGACATTTAAATATTCCTTCCCTTTGTATGTACGAAGCCCACGCCCCAATTGCTGCAAAAACACAATTGGTGATTCTGTTGGTCTGAGAAACATAACCATATCAAGCTGGGCAATATCCAATCCCTCATTAAACATATCCACTGAAAAAATCACTCTGAGTTCCTGCCTTCTCAGCTTCTCTACTGCTTTATCCCGATCCTCGGAAAAAGCTCCTGCCGCATTGCTGTAAACGGCTGCGGAAGGAATGCCTCTCCTGCAAAATTCCTTTGCCATTTCTTCCGCGTGTAACCGGGAACAGCAAAATCCCAATGCCCGTCTGGAATGGTACTTCCTGTAATATTTATAAATCAAATCATAACGCTTTGCACTGTTTTTATATAACGCAGTCAGTTCCCGCTCGTCATAACGTCCCTTGACCAGATGCAGGCCTGAATAATCCGTTTCATCATAAATTCCATAATAATGAAATGGCACAAGCATTCCTTTATTAATCGCTTCTTTCAGGGAAATCTCATACGGTACATTATAATCACATAATTCGTAAATATCCCTGCCATCCATTCGTTCCGGAGTGGCCGTAAGCCCTAACAGAAACTGGGGTTTAAAATAATTGATAATTTTTCTGTACTGTCCATTGACTGCATGATGAAACTCATCAATCACAATATAATCAAAATACTCCGGCGAAAAATAGTCTTTTTTCAGATATTCTTCTCTTCCAAGTGTAGCCACAGACGCAAAAATAACAGATTTATCCGTATCCTTCTGCCTGCCGTAAAAGAAACCATAGTCATCAGAATGCCGCACGTTACAAAATGAAACTGCAGCCTGTTTCAGTATTTCTTCTCTGTGTGCAACAAACAACACTTTTTCATACTTTGCAGAATCAAATGCCGCAAGATATGTTTTTCCAACCCCGGTAGCTGCCTGCACAAGTCCTTTGACTGCCCCTTCTCTCCTGCTGTCTTCCAATGCGTACAACGCCTCTATCTGTGCGCCCCGCGGCTGATACAACTCGGTTACCTTTGCCTCTGCAGGCTCCCCCTCGGCATCATACCTTGCCAGATCCTTTGCAACCGCCGGCCTGTGCCAGCTTTTTGAATAGCGTCTTAATTCTTCATCATCTATCACAATCGAATGATTAAAAAACAGATCTTCAAACACAGCAAAAAACACTTGAAAATTCTTTTTGTCCGTTCTGCTGCTGAAACGATAATTCCACTCAATCCCCGATGTCAATGCGCTGCGGGATATATTAGAAGATCCAATATAAATCTCACTCATATTTTCATAATGAAACATATATGCTTTCGGATGAAAGGATCGTTTCTTATCACTGTAAAACCTTAAATCCACACAATCCCCAAGTTCTTTTTTTATCAAATACAGAGCGGATGGCTGTGTAATTCCAAGATAGTTCCCGGTCAGAATCCGGATCGAAGCCCCTCTGTCTAAAGCGGACTTTAAATCCCTTAAAATCATCCTGACGCCGGATTCCATAAGAAAGGACACAATAATATCAATCCGTTTTGCATTCACTATGCTCATTTTAAGCTGATAATACAAAAATCGGCTTTGATTTCTGTCTCCGGTCATGACATCCGTCGGTTCAACCTCTACCGTATTCCATTGGCCGTTTTCTTTTTCCGCAAAATCAAATTGAGCCATTTCTCTTCACCTCGTCCTGGTCGCACATCGGATGTCACCCACTGCTCTTCTGTCTCCAGGCTCTTAATATCTTTCATAAAATCTGCAAACGCAGCTTCTGTCATATCAGTAAAATATCTTCCTTTGCGTATTCCTTCAAACGTTCCATATTTAAACGATGTATAAATAATGCCATTTCCCCTTACAGCTTCAGCCATCTTTTCCAACACATCCTTCAGTTCCGGTTTTGCCAGATGTAATATAGAAGAACACGCCCAGATACCGTCATAGATTTCATGTACATCCAGCTCCTGAAAAAGCTGCTGTTTTACCTGAATTCCAGTATATTCGCTGGCAATCCTGCAAAGTTCCGCAGAACCGTCTGCAGCATCCACCCGAAAGCCCTTTTCCATAAAATATTTTGTATCGCGTCCGGAACCACACCCAAAATCAAGGATGGCCGCACCATCTGACAATTTCCCGGCAAACCGGCTCTGCATGGATGCAAACTCTACAGCAATGGTAGCCGATGCAAAATCTCTTGCATTTTGATTATAATAATCGATCGTATTCTGATGCATCCGTATACTCACCCCCTGTATCAATACCAAAATCTAAATCGTTCTCCCAAACTCAGGCATACCCATCCCGAAACGCCTCAATCATCTCCCCCGTCAGGCTGACAGAAGCCTCTGAGCGTTCCACCGGCAGTTTATCCCTGTCAAACCATTCTGCTGCTGACAGTTCCTCCTTATCCATGGTAATCTCTGCCCAGGAATCCACTTCACAGAAAAATCCTGCCAGAAGCGCGCCGCTAAATGACCAGGGCTGGCTTTTATAATACCGGATGTTTTTCACCCGAAGCCCCACTTCTTCCATAACTTCCCGGCGCACTGTATCCTCCAGGCTTTCGCCAACCTCCGAATACCCGGCCACCAACGCGTACTTTCGGTAGCTGCTGTGCCCGCTGGCATATTTTGTCAGTAAAATCTGATCCCCTCTGGTTATTCCCACAATCACACTTGGACAAATCTGGGGATAAAGAATCCTGCCGCAGTCCGGGCACTGCAAAGCCCGTTCCCCGCTATGCGGATTCAGTTTTGCGCCGCAGCGGCCGCAGAATTTATTTTGTGCGTACCACTGGTACAGCTGATATCCGGTAACGCCTGCAAAAGCCTTCCAGAGCGGCCTTACGTCCCGCAGCTGTTTCCATGGCAGATAGTTCCACGTTCCAAATTCCAATAATCCGTTCTCTTCCAGCATAAAATACGCGGTATCATCGATATGAAACAAAAACGTTGCATTTTCATACACTTCCGGCACTCTCTCTGCCAGATCCTTTGCCGCAGGATAAGCAATCTGGCTTCCCTCCATCTGGCACAGCAGACCATCCGCCCCAAAAACCAGAATGATATCGGTTTCTTTTACCGTTGCATTTTCATAAGCGACATTATATTGATGCGGCGCAATATCCTGAATCATCTGTTCCCCTCCTTTTTGACACGCTTTGCAATGTCAGTTTTTATCAAAAAACACCTTACTCTGGTTCTTGCGATCAAATAACCCGTTATACTGTAAAACCCGGTATCGTTCCAGCCATACCTCTTCTTCCACCGCTCCTTCCCCGTAATGCAGAAATCTTCCTTCCGATTTGGAATAATATGCTCTTGCATTCATCGCCGGAACAACCTCCATCAAATCCGCCAGAAACCGCTGGTATGGCGGCAGGGCAATCCCGGCCCTATCAAGAAGCATCGTAGAAAGAAAATTTATGCTGGTCAGTTCCACGTCCCCGCTCCCGCTCTCATAATTTGTCCAGATAAAAAACGGGATCTGATAAAACCGCTCCAATTCATCAATCGTCAGTCCTGACATTCCTTTTCCATTAAGTTTCCGGTAAAAGGAAGAATTTAAACTCGGCTGATGATCCCCAAAAAAGCAAAGTACCACAGGCTCATCCGCCCCGGAAAAGTATTCCACCAGCTTTTGAATCGCCAGATCTGACTGATGTGCAAGCGAAAGATATTGATTCACATCCGAATACCGGATTTTCGTTCCATACACATCTGTGTTAAAATTATCATATCTGTCCCGGTAACCGCCATGATTCTGCATCGTTACGCCCAGCAGAAACAAGTTTTCCTCCCCTTTGCGCGCCTCGTAACGCCGGATGATTTTTTCATACATCGTCGCATCCGAAACATACTTACGCATCAGATTGCTCTGATCAAAATCTTCCAGGAAATACATCTCATCAAATCCAAATCTTGGATACACTGCGTCCCGGCTCCATCCCGTCGCATAATAGGGATGCATCGCCACACAGGTATACGCTTCCTTCTTTAACGTATCCAGAATGGAATACGCATTCTCTTCTTCCACATACTGCTGATATGCAACAGAACCGGCAGGCAGATATGCCATGCTGTTGCCTGTCAGAAATTCCCATTCCGAATTCGGCGTCTTCGCCCCAAACACAGAAGCCAGCGCATAGCCTTTGACCGTATTTTCCTGCAGCGAATCCAAAAACGGCGTCACCGGCTGATTCGTCTCCAGCTCCCCCAGCACGTCAAAATCCGCAAACGACTCGTTCATAATCACAATGATAGCCGGCTTCTTTCCGGAATCTCCGGAAACAGCAGACGCCTGAAATTCTTCCTCCAGCTTCGCTACAGCTTCTTTTGAATATGTTTTGGGCTTTTCCACAAATGAATCCCGTATACTCAATACAAAATTCAGCAGATAGCCATTCTGGTAAGAGCCCTTCTGTTCCCAGGTCTCCGTCACTGTCTTTTCCGTTTTGTCCGCCACATAGACTACTGCCAGAACCGCCAGTGAAACACACACAGCCCGCATCAGAAACGCCCTTTTGCATTTCGCCTGCAGCTTCCAGACTGCCATGCCAAAAAGAACAGATGCCAGAATTACATTCATCACCCGGCCATTGAACGAAAACCGATAATTAGACGCCACGCTCAGTCCGGTGCCAACCGATTTCACATCCCCGTAAATCAGTTCATTCCCACGAAATTCATATACAAAATAATTCACCCCTGCAAACACCGTCAGCAAAACATGCGCTGCCAGACAGGCAATCCCCGCCTGGTTCACAATCGCCTGCAGCGCCAGGTAAACAACAAAACTGCAGCAGATATTTAAGAAAAACTTCTGATCCGACAACTTTCCCCGCAGCTCCGCATCCAGCAGCAGATACTGCACCAGCCACGTAGTAAAAATACTTCCCACCCCTATCGCAGCCGCCGAAATAAGCCCGCTATAGTTCTCATCCACTTCAACATCCAGATTTATAACTGCCAGACAGAATATGGCAAAAACCGCCATACTCCACACCGAACTGCCCGAAACGGCACACGCTGCCACTGCGGCCGCCGTCATAATCGCCGCAATCATTAAATTCTTCTTTGTAATATTCATCTTAAGCTTCATAACGCATCCTAACCTATACTTGAAATACCAATCCAAAATTTATTTTATTTAATATAGCATAACCTACTGTTTTTTTCCAGAATAAGGGTTATAATAAGCATATCTTGCTTACAGGAGGTTTTTGATCATGCCAGGTTTTACAACTCATTACTTATTTGGCCAGCAGACGTATCAGCTGATACCTGCTTCTGCCAACAAACGCAACATCCAGAAAAATTATACCGCTTTTTCATTGGGCCTCCAGGGACCTGATATATTTTTCTATGATATACTGTCTCTTATTTTAGCTGATAAAAATCCCGGCTCCATTGCCCATACTGCAGATACAAGGAAATTTCTGTGGTATCTGCTCGAAAGCCCAAAGATTTTCCCCGCAAAAAAAGAACAGGATATCGCCCATGCCTATATTCTCGGATACATCGGCCACTATCTGCTGGATACCGCCTGTCATCCCTACATCTATGCCATGACACGGTACAATAAAAAAGGAAAAGGCTATATGGGACGCCATATCCGGCTGGAAACAGATATTGACACCACCCTGCTCTGGTATTACCAGCGCAGGCGCCCAAGCGAATTTCATCAGCACGAGACGATTTCACTGTCCAAAGAGCAGTGCTGCGTTGTTTCTTCCCTTTTATATTATGCCTTCTCCAAAACCTACCCGAACCTTGGCCCCACCAGGCGCCGGATTCTCCAGGCCATCTACGGTATGCAGCTTGGGACAAAACTGCTCTACGACCCCACCGGGCGCAAGAAAATACTGCTGCGGCGCATGGAATCCATTTTCCCCGGATACCCCCTGTTATCCCCGCTGGTGCCCTCCGATATGCTGATTTTCCACAAAGATCCCTGCAATATGAAGCATATCGTATGGAAAAATCCCTGGTCAGAAGGTCTTTGGTCCAGAGAAAGCTTTTTCGATCTGTTTGAAAAAGCCCAGGATAAATACTGCCATATCCTTCAGAATGCCTCCGACTTTTCATCTACGATACACACACAGGAAGAAACAAAACAAAGCATCCAGAAACTGCTGCAATTACTGGGAAACCGCTGCTATCACAGCGGGCTGGATTCCGATCCCTATCTTCCTTAATCCCAATGCCATGCGGCTTTGTGTTTCTCAGCTTGCAGCTCCAGCCAGGGGGAGGGCGGCTCTCACCGCCAATTCTCCCCCTGATGCAAATCCTTGGTAATCTCATGCATCTTCTTTTTATCCAGCGTATAATGCCGCATAGACACAAGCGAACAAATCCAGCCAATGATCGGCACCCCGCAATAAAGAAACAACGTCGTCCATTTCAATCCTTCCGTCATCGCATCTCCAATCTGCGGCAGCCTTTTGTTGTATCCCATCACCAGCATAACAATTCCTACAAAAGCCGTCCCAAGCGCCGCAAACACCTTGTCCACAAACGAAAACAACGCCCCCATCAGCCCTGGCACAAATTTGCCGCTGCGGCAGCGCTCATAATCCGAACAATCCGCAATCATCGGCACAACCATGTTGTTCGTAATCGACTTACAGCCGTTTAACAATATGTAAATCCCGACAAACCAAACCGTAATTCCATTGATTTTGCCAAGCGAAAAATTCACCGTACAAATCCCATCTTCCATCAGCACCAACATCATAATCAGCTGAAAGAAAATCCCAAGCGCCGTAAACAACACCAGCGCCCGTTTCTGTCCCATATGCTGCGCCACTTTAATTCCCGCGCTGACCACAATTAACGTCGGAATTGCCGTTACCACGCCAATCAGGCCGGATATCCCATAATTATTCATCATGATACCATACAGCATAACGCCTACCGTCGTATGGGAATACACTGTTGCAGCGAATTTATCTGTACAGGCCGCAATAATCAGCATACGGATCGGCTTATTGCCGCAGATAATCTCCCAGTAATCCCGCACATGGATATTCTGATGGCAGGACTGCCTGGAAATATGCTCTGAATTATCCTTATTGGCAATCCCAATCATCGCCAGTATCGTACAAAAAATAGAAATCCCCGCCACCCAGAGTGCATATTCCCGGAATAACGATTCATTCGTAAAACCTCCATATTTCGGCACCAGATAGTTTCCCACAAACAGCGCCGTCCCCCCATAGGCAGCCATGACATACAACGAATCAAAATACGTAGCCATTGGCCGCTGCGCAGGATTGTCCGTCAAAATAGACTGTCCCGACTTTGCCACCACTGTCTGGAACGTATATCCCAGAATAAACAGTCCGTATACCAGAATAAAGTATCCCACCCGGATATATCGGTTTATTTCATGCGTTGTAAAATACAGCAATACCGCACCAAGCGCCATAAACAGATTGCCGCACAGCATAAATGGACGGAACTTGCCAAACCGCCCCCTTGTCCGATCCAGCCAAAAACCGACTACCGGATCTGTAACCGCATCAAAAATATTCAATGCGGTCAGAATCGCAGAAATCAATACAATCCCAAAACCCGCCATAGAATTTGCATAATAGGAAACATAGCCCATCAATGCCAGATACAGATTGGTTGCAGCATTATTCAGGGAAAAAAATCCAATCTGCCAGTATTTCGCATTATTATATCCCTGTTCCATGATATCTCCTTAGTTATTCAGATACAAACGCAGTGCGTGCATACTCTCTTTTGCCTGATAATATCCTTCCTCATAGAGCCTGCCAAGTTTCCTGGGAGAAGATTCGGTACGGCCTACGCCGCAGGTATCTTCCGGCGCAAATACAAATACCTTCCCCTCTTTTTCCGCCTGGTACAATTCCCTCATACATTGATTGTACATACTGCTTCTGTTTTTCAGGCTCTCCGCCAGATTGGGATAATCACGGTAAAGCTTCATAACCGCCTTTGTGACCCGCTCCGTTTTTTTCACATACTCCCGTGTCCGCGTCAGAATGACAATCACCTTATCGCAGCCCTTTTCAAAAGCTCTCCGGTATGGAACAGAATCCGACACCCCGCCGTCCAGATAATATTTCTTTCCGACTTTCACCGGCTGAAACAATCCTGGCAGCGCGCAGCTTGCCACCAGCGCCTGAAACTCTTTATCATCCCTGGGCACGGTAAGATACTCTGCCCTGCCGGTTTTAATATTGGTAGCAACCGCTTCCACTTCGCCCGGAAACGCCGCAAACGCCTCATAATCAAACGGCAGCAGATGATTTGGGACTTCCCCGAATACAAACGGTATATTATAGAACGATTTCATATTCCGGTCAAACAGATACCGCAGTCCCATATACCGCTTATCCGGCATATACTGTTCCGCGATAATCCGGTTCCTTCCTTTCTGTCTGGATAGATAGGAAACACCGAATGCAATTCCCGCGGATACCCCTATAAAATAGTCCGGCATCAGCTCCTCTTCCAGAAAACAATCTGTTACGCCGCAGGAAAATACGGTCCTGCTGGCTCCGCCTTCCATTACAATTCCAAGCTTCATCGTTATCACTCCACTATATTTTTTACCGGAACAAGAATTAATTTTACGCCTTCAATTGCAGCCACTTTTGCCATCTCTCCTGCTGGCAGGATCAAGTCGTCCTCCTGCATACGCGCCGTCCATTCCTGGCCGTTTAAAACTGCTGTTCCGGTACTCTTCCTATTATCCACGCATTCCGTGATTTTAACCACTTTATCCACCAGGTCTTCATAATTGGTGCGTATTCTGTGGGGATTAATATAGTTTACGGCAATCGGCCTCGTAAAGAACAGCAGCGCTAAGGATATCAGAAAAAACAGCGTAATCTGTCCCAGAACCCCCATCCCCAAAGCGGAAGCAATTAAAGCTGCCAGAGCCCCGATCGCAAACCAGATCGTAAACAACCCCACGGAAACCGCTTCAATCAATAGAAGCACAACCATAATGCCAAGCCAAATATAAACTGCCATAACGCAAAACCTCCTTATCTCTTCTCAGGCAGCTGCGCCAATATAATTGCCGCAAACATCACAATACATCCGGCAAGCTCGCGGCTGCTCAGTATCTGCCCCAGCACAACCCATCCCGCAAGTGCAGAGATAACCGATTCCAGGCTCATAATCAGCGACGCCACGACCGGGTTCATCCCCTTCTGCCCGATAATCTGAAACGTATACGCCACGCCGGAAGATAATACTCCGGTATAAAGCAGCGGCGCCCAGGCCGTACAAAGCGCAGAAATGGACGGCTGTTCAAACAGCAGCATCGCGACAGATGAAAAAATTCCGCAGACCAGAAACTGCAGGCAGGATAATTTCATCCCGCTTACGTTCTGCGTAAAATGATCCACTACCATAATATGCAGAGAAAACATAAACGCGCAGAACAGCAGCAGAATATCGCCCGGCCCAAATGCAAAGTCTCCTGACTTCATGCAGAGCAGATACAATCCCACAACTGCGAAGATCACTGCCACACAAAGCTTCTTTCCCGGCTTTTTCCCTGCAAAAATACCCAATATCGGCACAATTACAATATACAAAGCCGTCAGAAACCCCGATTTGCCCACACTTGCATAAAGCAATGCGATCTGCTGCAGATTGCAGGCAATACACAGCACCGTTCCGCAGACGATTCCGCCCTTTAACAGCTCTGTTTGATCCTCCTTTTCCGTTTCCGCCTCGTTTACCTTCTGCCATTTCCCCAGAATCCAGATACAGGGAACCAAAATTGCGCTGCCTCTAAAAGAACGTGCCGCGCTAAATGTAAACGGCCCGATAAAATCCATTCCTATACTCTGCGCCACAAAGGCGGTTCCCCAGATAAAAGCCGCAATAAACAAGATAAAGGAATTTCGGATCTGAAGCTTATTCATATGTTTCCACTCTCCGTTCTGTCATTTTTCGTCACGTTTTACGCCGCGCCATGCACACTGAGCCATTTTCTTTTCCTATATTTTCCGAAACTCATTAAAATCATTAATAATTTCCCGGAAACACCATGAAATCGTCTGAAATGCCCCCGCCTTATAAAAATTAATCAGAAGCATCCCGACCGGAATCGCAATAATCATCCCCATCACACCGTAAAACTGATAACCAATATACATAAAAAATAACGTGGCAAAAGGATTCATTCCCACGGACGAGCCAATTAGCTTTGGCTGTACCAGCTGATGCACCAGCAAGGCTACCACATATAAAATCAGCATCCCAACCGCTGTCGAATAGCTGCCGGAAAACAGCTTTACAACCGCCCAGGGAATCAGTACAGTCCCCGTCCCAAATACCGGAAGCATATCCAAAAAAGCAATGCCAAACCCAATCAGCCAGGCATAATTGACGTTTAGCAGCATAAGCCCTATCGTTATCACCACATAAATAACGCCCATAATTTTAAACTGCGCCTGAAAATAGCCGCCTACCGCTTTTAAAATCTGGGCATACATCAGCATCGTCTTTTCCCGGAAAGACACTGAAAGGTGCCTTGTCACCATCTCCGAAAGCCACTCTCTGTCCGCAATAAAAAAATATGTGGCAAGCAGTCCCATCACCGCACTGACTAACATATTCGGAATGCTTTTGGCAATCCCGCCAATTGCTGTTATGGTAGGGGAATCTGCTCCAATCACCAGACTGCTCAAAGACTCCTGAATCCGGTTCCCCACTTCCGGGATATCTACATTCCGTAAAAAAGGGACTTTCCAGATCATGTTCTGAATGCTGTCTATTGCTGTCTCAATTTCAATTCCCGCATTGGAAAACATGGTAGGCAGATAATCCAGAAAGCCGCCAATCCCAATCACAAGCGCGGCAATCACACCATAACACAAAAGCACCACTGCCGCAATCACCAGAACAATAATCAGCACCGTACCATACTTTCGCTTTATCTTAATCTTTTTTTCCAGAAAACGAACCACAGGGTTTGCAATCAATGACAGGATAAACCCAATTACAAAGGGCATAAAAAAGACCAGCACTTTTGGCAAGAGAAAACAGATCAGCAGCAGCGCTGCCAATGCATAACCGAGATTGCAAAAAATCTTAAGATATTTTGTTGATTTTTTCATCCGCTACATTTCACTTCCTTCCATAGTTTCTGACCACTGAACAATTATGTCTATTCTATCGCTGTCTATTCTTTCTGTCAATTATATGGACTTTAACTTTATCTTAAATTTAAATATAGGCTATTTTTTACCCGGTTCTGATCTATTTATAAAATCCCGGCGTGCGTGTGAAATGTAACGGATGTGGCAGCGCTGCTTTTACGTCCTTATACCAGCTTATCCAATATGGATGTCCCAATTGTCCCCTCTGGCATATCGATTTCAAAATTATCCGCAATGGTTGCTCCAATGACTGCAAATGTATCTTTTGGCGCAAGCGCTCCGCCTTTTAACCCTTTGGCATAGGCGAGAAACGGTACATATTCTCTGGTATGATCGGTTCCTGTGTAGGTCGGATCGTTTCCATGGTCTGCCGTCAGAATCAGCAGATCGTCTTCCCGCAGTTCTTCCAGCAAAACACCCAGATTTTTATCAAATTTCTCAATTTCTTTTGCATATCCTTCCGGATCTCTCCGGTGTCCCCACAGTGCGTCAAAGTCTACAAGATTTACAAAACAAAGGCCGTGAAACTCTTTTTTGCAGATATCTATGGTCTGTTCCATGCCATGTACGGAACTGTCGGAATGATATGACTCTGTAATGCCTTCTCCGCAAAAAATATCATTGATTTTTCCTACGCCAATTACATCCATGCCCGCATCCTTTAATGCGTTTAACGCCGTAGGGCCGGATGGTTTCAGCGCATAGTCGTGACGGTTGCTGGTTCGCTTAAATTCACCCTTTTTCTTCCCCACATAAGGTCTGGCAATGACGCGTCCAACTCTCCACTCGTCTTTCATGGTAATTTCTCTCGCAATCTCACAGCAGCGATACAGATGTTCCAGGCCAAATGTCTCTTCATTTCCGCAAATCTGCAAAACCGAATCGGCAGACGTATAGACGATCATCGCTCCTGTACGGATTTCCTCTTCTGCCAGTTCCTCCAGAATTTCAGTTCCGCTTGCGCTTTTATTTCCAATGATACGTTTTCCGCAGCGTTTTTCCAGCTCTGCAATTAGTTCTGGCGGAAAACCTGTATCTGTAAATGTCCGGAAAGGGCTTTCTGTTTTAATTCCCATCATCTCCCAGTGTCCGGTCATCGTGTCTTTTCCATTGCTGGCTTCCCCCAAGCGCATATAGTACCCTTTGGGGCAAGCTTCTGCTTCCATGTTCTCTGTAGGATGAAGGTTTAACATGCCAAGGCTCTTTAGATGCGGAATTTCCAGTGTTCCCATCCGCTTTGCAATGTGCCCGAACGTATCAACTCCCACGTCGCCAAATTTCCCGGAATCAGGCATTGCGCCGATTCCCAGAGAATCCAATACGATTACAAACACTCTGTTATAGTTTCTCATCCTGTCACCTCTCTTTTTTTGTTTCTCAGCTATCCTGCGCCAGCTGTTTTTTAAGCCGTTCTTTGACGCTCTCATCCGCAAAGGACGTTTCTATGGCATTTCGCAAAAGCAGCCGTATCTCTTCGTCGCAAATGCCGCAATTGTTCTGAATCACTTCCAGTTCACGGGTCAGTGAAGTTGCGCTGACAGTCCGGTTATCCGTATTCACGGAAACCAATAGCCCCGCATCCAGAAATTCACGCAGAGGGTACTCCTGCCAGCTCTTTGCCGCCTTTGTCTGCAGGTTGCTGACCGGGCACACTTCTATGCCGATATGACGCTCTCTGCAAATCTGCTGAAGCTTTGGCTTACCGGCCATGGCTATTCCATGGCCAATCCGTCCCGCGCCAATCTCCACCGCCTCTGCAATATTCCTGGCATTCCCGCATTCCCCGGCATGTATCGTAAACGGCAGTCCCATCCGCTTTACTTTTTGAAACATCTCCAGAAAGCCGCTCATCGGATACGAAGCCTCCGCGCCAGCCAAATCGGCGGCGCATACGCCTGCGCCCAAAAACTCTCTGGCCGTTTTCAGCATAGCCAGATTTTCTTCCTGGCTGTGATGGCGCATGGCGCAGGTGATCACATTAAATTCAACGCCAAACTCCTGCTGTCCTTTTGTAAGGCCCTCTAGCAGGCTGGCAATCACCCGCTCTGTATTCAGACAAGGCCCCACGGACAAAAGCGGCGCAAACCGCACTTCCGTATAAATGACATGTTCGCGGCTGACACTTCTCAAAAAATCATAGCCCGCTTCCCGCAGCCCCTCTTCATCCATCAGGCACTGGCCGGGAAGCACAAACTTTTCCAGATATTCTGCCAGACTGCCGCAGTCTTTAGAAACCTGTACTTCCTGCTCCAAAACCGTTCTGTTTGTCTTTTTTCTTAAAAATTCCATACTTAAAGAGCCGTCCAGATGGCAGTGCAGCTCTATTTTCGGCAGCCGTTTTAATTGTTCTGTCGTCATGTCAGCCAGCCCCTTTCTCTCATATATAACGTTCTTCTTTTTATAACAGATTCCCCGGCCCAAATCCCATGGGCATCAGTTCTTTTAAGGAAAACACTTCATACTCCTCCTGGCTTACCGCCAGGATAATCTGAAATGTATCCGGCCTGCAAAATTCCATCATCACCTGTCGGCAGACGCCGCAGGGAGGCGTGTATTCTGTCAGTACGCCGTCTTTTCCGCCAACGATGCAGATTGCCTGGAAATCTTTGACTCCCTCGCTGACCGCTTTAAAAAAAGCCGTCCGTTCCGCACAGTTTGTCGGGGCATATGCCGCATTTTCAATATTGCAGCCCGTATAGATCTCCCCGTTCTCCGCCAGCAGCGCGGCTCCTACCTTAAAATAAGAATACGGCGTATAAGAAAAAGCCAGCTGCCCAATTGCCGCAGAAATCATGTTTCTGATTGTTTTTTCGTCCAGCATCCAAACCTCCATTTAATATCCTGTCGCATTCTGGCCTTTCACAAGCTTAATCATTCGGCTGGTTCCCAGGCGATCCGCCCCTAAGGACAGGAATTTTTCCGCATCGTCTATGGATGCGATTCCGCCGGCCGCTTTTATTTTTACGTTAGGCCCGATATGTTTTGCAAATACTTCGATATCTGAAAAAGCCGCCCCTGCCGCAGAAAATCCTGTGGAGGTCTTGATATAGTCCGCGCCTGCTTTTGTTACAATTTCACACATCTTGATTTTTTCTTCTTCTGTCAAAAGACAAGTTTCAATGATGACTTTTAAAATCTTGTCCCCGCAGGCTGCTTTCAATCTGCGGATTTCTTCTGTCAGCAAATCGTATTTCTTATCTTTTAACCATCCAAGATTGATCACCATGTAAATTTCGGCAGCGCCGCCTGCAATGGCGTCTTTTGCTTCAAATTCTTTTACGGCCGTAGTAGAATAGCCGTTTGGGAATCCTATTACAGTGCAGACTTCCATATTGTCTTTTACATATTCTTTTGCCTGTTTGACGTAGCTTGGAGGGATACATACCGAAGCTGTCCCATATGCCATGGCGTCATCGCAAATCTGTTTGATTTCTTCCCATGTCGCCGCCTGGGCCAGCAGTGTATGATCCACATGTTTCATCAGTTGTTTTACTTCCATTTTCTTCTCCTTCCATCTCTGCCTGACTATTTTGTTTCCTGCCGTATCAGATCACGAATCGCTTCTACGGCCACCTGAATCGCCATATCCGTATTATGCACCACCGGATTTTCCAGACCCAGTTTTTCCCTCTCCTGATTTGCCACTACAAGGAAACAGGAGCCGGCTCTAACGCCCAGATAACTTGCTACAACAAATAACGCGGCGGATTCCATTTCGGAAGCCAGACAGCCTAAGCGTTTCCACGCTTCCCATTTATTCATCAGCTCATAGCTGACCGGCTTTGTCTCCGGCTCGTGCTGTCCGTAAAACGAATCCTTACACTGTACAATTCCGGTATGGAATGCAGCTCCGGTTCCCTTTGCAGCTGCTGTCAGGGCATTTATCACTGTGAAATCCGCAACCGCCGGAAATTCTATTGGCGCATATTCCCGGCTGGCGCCCTCCATGCGAATCGCGCCCGTCGCAACGACTATATCGCCGCTTTTTACTTCTTTTTGCATACCGCCGCAGGTTCCAATCCGGATAAATGTATCCGCCCCGCAGCGATACAGTTCTTCCATCGCAATAGAGGCTGACGGCCCGCCGATGCCTGTGGAGGTAACGCTGACTTTCACTCCGCCTAACGTTCCCGTATACGTAACATATTCCCGGTTATCCGCAATCAATACGGGATTTTCAAAATACTTCGCAATTTTTTCACACCGCTTCGGATCACCGGGCATAATCACATAACGCCCTACTTCGCCCTTAGCAACCTGGATATGATACTGCCTGCTGGCATCTTCTGAATAATTTTTCATTTCGTATCCTCCTCGCTATACTATGATTTTGGTTTGGAATCCTCTGCCCGCTCTGCTCCCTGAACTGCTGCATAAAAATTTCTCATCGGGACACTGTTTTTAATAAAAAACCGCAACGGCCGACCATAGATATCAGATTATTTCTCTGAAATTTATGGTCAACCATTACGGCGGTTCGCAGAAGCTCTCGTCCCAATACGAGCATACATTAAATTTCGTTTATAAACATTCTATAGATCAATAATAAATTAATTTTATAAGACAGTCAATGTTATATTTTCACTAATTATAGATGTTCTTTTTGTGCATTTTGCCTGTCCGTTTCAGATAACACATCAGATTTTTTCCGCTATGCAGTTGATTTTACTGGCGGGAAGGATATTTTTGTAGCGGTATACGCTGAGCACAATTCCTGCAAGGATATAGCTGACTGCCATCGAAGTCCCGCCATGGGAAAAGAATGGAAGGAACGTCTGCGTCGGCGGCAGTATGCCAAAATTCTCCCCAATGTTCAACACGGTATTGACGGTAAAAACCAGTCCGCTGCCAAAGCTCATCATCAAACCAAGCTGATTGCCCTGCCTTAGCGCGATCCGAAATGCCTTTACCGCAATCACACACAGCAGCAGACAGATTCCCATTGCCGCCGCAATTCCGTAATAAGAAGACACAAACGCCAGAATATAATCACTGTTATAAGCCGGCAGATGTCCCGCTGCCGTTTCACCACTTGCCCCAAACAGATGATTGCTTTTCGCCAATTTCACAAGCTGTCCCGTCACATAGGAGTAACTCCCGCTGTCATTCCTAAATAGCGCCTGCAGCCTGGCCTCCTGATATGATGCAAATAAATGGAACTTTAGCCCCAGAATAATCGCAGCCAGCGGCGCAGCAGCCAAAAATCCCCAAAGGCCTGCCAGCACGCCTGCGTTCGGAACCAAAAACCAGCCTTTTAAGACAGCGGCCGTAAGCATCACCGCCATGATAAACAGCAGCAGAATCGCAAAACTCACACTTGGAATACGCCATGCAAGATAAACCGGAACCAGCATAAACAACAGAATTTTACCGATACCAAGCAGTCCGCTTCCACGATATCCGAACAAAACGGCTCCAAACAGGGGCACATACAAAAACATAATGGCAGATAATGTAACCTGCGTAGTCCCAATTACAAAGTATGCCCTTCCATTTATCCGGATTCCCACAACGAAAACTTCCAATGCCATTACTGCCAGAAACATAACCGCACAGATTTTTCCATACTTCGCCAAATTACTGTAATCCAGGCGATAGACTACAAGCATCAGCAAAAATCCAATTCCTGTCTGTGCAATGGTACTCACAATATATGCGTTCCGGGATAAATTGCCGATTTGATCCGTATGCATCCCTATCACAACATGAATCACAATACTGATCAGGCTGATAACCGCCATAACAATCAGCATATCCCAGGCCATTTGCGGGCGGTGAACCCGATCCAGCTGTGCGCCCGCCTGCACCGGATCGCCCATATCGTGTACGGCCCACGACATAGCCTCTTCTTCATCCATTCCATTTTGCCGGTTTGTCTTGGCCTGATCCTCAATATGGCTCCGCACTTCCTGTTCAATCGCAGGCCTCGCCTTTTTACAGCGGATCTGTTCCAATAAGCTTTTTAAATAATCATCCATCCTTACACCCCCATTGCCAGAACCCGCATCACCGCATTGGAATACGTTTTCCATTCCGATTCTTTTTTGGTCAGTTGCTTTCTGCCTTCTTTTGTAATGCTGTAATACTTCCGAACCTTGCCGGAAGCCCCCTGCTCATAGGAAATCAGAAATCCCTTCTCTTCCAGCTGATGAAGCAGCGGATACAGCGTCCCCGCTTTCAGTTCAAACACATTCTGGGAACGGCTCCGCAGCGTCTCAATCATCTCATAACCATACATATCCTTTTCCGACATCAGCTTCAGCAACAGTAACGTCGTGCTGCCGGAGATTAAAGTTTTGTCAATTGTCATAATATTCCCTCCTTGAAAAATTGTTATATAGATTATCTATATATATCGGATATCTATATTATATATAGGCAGTCGATATATGTCAAGCAAATTCCGAAAAAAATAACGCATTCCCTATTTTCAGGAATTGCGTTATTTTTCAAAATTTTATGTCTCGGAAAGATATTCTTTTCCATCCGCCCCAAGCAGTTTATATATTTTCATAATCGCTCCGCCTTCACAATATTTACATCCGTTCTATAACACGCTAGAGCGTGTTTGAAAATTGCTTTCTGGCAGATGTGCGTCACAATTTGTGGAAGATTTGTGCCAAATGAAGGGCGCATAGCGGGCTATGTAACCTGAATTTAGCGCA
>CAJUPF010000012.1 GCA_910588565.1 uncultured Lachnospiraceae bacterium | reverse complement strand
GGATAAGAAAACAATGTACAAACTGACCTACCCAGTTGGTAAACCCAAAGCCCGCATAAAAAATATTCTGGCCCCAGCACCACTGGTCATAACCAGTACTCATCGGAATCGTACTTCCGGCAGGATTCCCATAGTATTTTGCACTCATATCATTATCCTGAAACGCTTTCAGCGCCGTATGAAGCTCATCTAACGTGGTTGGCACCTCAAGCCCCAGATCATCAAGCCATGCCTTATTTATCATAGAATACTGCGGCACACTGAAAATACTGTAATCTTCCTCCGCCCCAATGCCTGCCGTTCCCATACGCTCGCCTGCCGGAAGGCCGTAAATATATCCGTCGTCCATGGTGATCGCATTCCGGATATCCGGATTTTCTTCCAGGATCTTCGTCAGGTTGGGCATATATTCCTCTGTCAGATAAGGGGTTAAATCAATAAACGTACCGTCATCCCCATAACGCGAGATATCATAGTTGCTAAATCCAACCCCCATAAAAGCGTCCGGCAGCTCACCGCCTGCAATACGGATATTGACCTGTTCCGCCAGGGACTCACTCATTGTATTCCATTCAATGTGAATTCCTGTCTCTTCCTGCAGCTGGTTTAACACCGTTTTTTCATCATAGCTCGTACTTAAAGCCCCCATACCGCCCATAATATAAAAATCCGTCTGGGCAGTATCCGTATTCGCAACCCCTTTTTCATGATGCGCGTATTGATTTCCACATGCTGCAAGCCAAAGGGAAAGAACTGCGATCAGCATAACCGGCACAAGTTTTTTCCATAATCTTCTATTTTTCATAAACCATTTTCCTTTCCTGTTTCTAGCCTTTTACCGCACCGGCCATAAAGCCCTTTTCAAAGTACTTCTGTACAAACGGATAAATCACCAGCATCGGGAATGCCGCTACAATAATCGATGAAAACTTTATCATTTCCGTCATCTTATTCAGCTCGGCATAACCGCCGGATACCGTGCTCGCCTGACTGGCGCTCGCAGAACTTTTAATCAAAATATTACGCAGAACAAGCGGCAGCGGTGCATGCTGCGTTCCCGGCAGGTAAATCATCGCCGTAAACCAGTCATTCCAGTATGCAACCATAGAAAATACCACCATAACAGCCATAATCGAACGGCTTAAAGGCACTACAATACGGATAAATGTGGTCCATTTGGATGCGCCGTCAATTTCCGCCGCTTCAATCATTTCCTTTGGAATGCTGTTCTCAAAGAAATTCCGCATAATAATCATATTTCCGACGCCAACGCTTCCCGGAAGGAACAGCGCCCACATATTATTGATCAGCCCCGTATGTTTTACAACCAGATAAGTCGGAACCAGTCCGCCTCCAAAATACATCGTGATTATAAAAAATATACTTAACCATTTTCTCCCGGGCAGACTTTTTACACTGAGCGGATATGCAGACAGATACAGCATGGCCACAGAAAATACCGTACCGACAATTGTATACTTAAAACTGTTTAAAAGCCCCGTCAGAATATTGGGATCGGCAAATACTGATTTGTACCCGTCCAAAGTAAAACCGCTGGGCAGCAGGAATGTTTTTCCGGCATACACATCATATGGATCTGACACAGAAGCAATCAGCACATAATACAATGGGTAGGCAACAATCAACAGAACTACAGCGCAAATCAGAACCAAAATAATATCGCTGCTTTTTTCCGAAAGCCCTGAGAGCTTTCCGGCTTTTGCATTCGCTTTCATACTGCACCTCCTATACAAAACTCGTATCTTCGGATATCTTACCCGCGATCTTATTCACCACAATCAGCAGGATAATATTCACCACTGTGTTAAACAATCCCACCGCGGTAGAATAACTGTACTTGGCATTTTCAATACCCTGCTGGTAAACATATACCGCAATGACATCGCTGGTCGCCTTATTCAAATCTGTCTGTAACAGCCAGACTTTCTCAAATCCCACGTTCATCAGATTGCCGGCGCTCATAATCAGGTTTAAAACCATAATCGACGTCAGTTCTGGTATATCGATATTTAAGATTCTCTGGAACAAAGACGCCCCATCCACTTTTGCCGCCTCATACAGAGAAGTATCCACATTTGCCAGAGTTGCCATATAAACGATAATTCCCCAGCCTGCATCCTGCCAGATACCGGAAGCAATGTAAATCGTACGGAACGCGGCAGATTCTGTCAGGAAATCTATGGAAGTCCCCGCAATCAGGTTAATTAATCCGCCGGACGGACTTAAAAAGATACGGATCATACCACAGATAACCATGGTAGAAATAAAGTGCGGCGCATACAGTACCGTCTGTGTCGTTCTTTTAAACCGCTGGAACCGCATCTGATTCAGCATCAGAGCAAGGATAATCGGAATCGGAAAACTCCAGAGCAGGCTGTAAAGGCTTAACAACACCGTATTCTTAAGCATTCTCGTACAGGTTGGCGCACTGAAAAACCGCTGGAACCATTCGAGCCCGACCCATTCGCTGCCTATCATCCCCTTGCTCGCCTTGTAATCCCGGAACGCAATCTGTATGCCATACATAGGTATGTACTTATAAATAATTGTCAGCAGAACAGGAATCACAAGCATTGCGTATAACTGCCAATGATCCATCAGCTGTCTTTTCAGCGGTTTTCCTTTCGATGGCATCGCCATAACCGCTGGCTTGCTGTTTTTCATAACTTGTTCTCTCCTTTCATTTGTTGGTAATATGATTTCATGAAACAGCATTTGAAATCATTTTGTTTGTTTCATGCTTTTGCGCGCATTTTCGTGAAACGTTATTTTAAATGTGACTAAAATTTAACATTTTCTGTTATTTAAGTCAATTGTTTTTCTTTGTTTTATTGGCTATTTTTATTTATTTCGTTGTTTTATACAAAATAATTCTGCTATTTTTGTGCAATTTTCCTTACTACTATTTTCATGAAACGTTTCTCAATTTTATTTCACAAACCTCTTTACATTTCATTTTTATTTCGGTATAATTACAGCATACAACAAACACAAATGAAACATTTCACAAATAACGGAGGTCTATATGAAAAAAGAAAATCCTGCACCAACCATGAAAGACGTTGCCAGAGAAGCCGGCGTCGCACTAGGTACGGTTTCCAAAGTTGTCAACGGGCTGCCTGTTGGCGACTCTTACAAAATCCGTGTGGAAGCGGCTATAAAAAAACTGAATTACCAGGTAAACAGCTATGCCCAGGGACTCAAGGCAAATAAAACCTACACCATCGCTTTTCTGATTCCAAATACCCAGAATCCCTATTTTGCATATCTTACCCATCAGATTAACCTTGCGCTTTTAAAGCGAAAATACCGGATGCTGCTCTGCTGTACCGACTATGATGTAAGCCTGGAACAGGAATACGTTACCATGGCACAGCAGAACAAAGTGGACGGCATCATCGGCCTGACCTACAATCCCAATCTTATGATAGAAGAAGACACCCCGTTTGTCTCTATTGACCGTTCCATAGGAGCCAAAATCCCCTGTGTGTCCAGCGATAATTTTGCCGGGGGACAGCTTGCCGCTGAAAAACTTGCCGATCTGGGCTGTAAACATGTCGCGTTCCTGCGGATCGGATCGTCTCTGACCAATGAACCCAACAAACGGAAAGCCGGTTTTGAAAACGGCTGCCTCTCCCGCGGGCTTTCCTATGAAATGAAAATCCTAAGTGACGGGGAACCTTATGGGGAATTTGAAACATTTTTAAAAAACCATATGAAGGACAAGAAACTGGCATTTGACGGTATTTTCTGCGTTACGGATTCGCTTGCCTATCTGGTCTTACAGATGCTGCGCAACCTGAATCTGCGGGTTCCGGAGGATATCCAGCTCATCGGTTTTGACGGTATACGCCTTATGGGGGATAAAGACTATGTATGTTCCACGATTATACAGCCCGTGCCTGAACTGGCGGAACTGTGCGTAGATCTTCTGCTACAGGAAAACAGATCGGCGAAACCTCCTCTGATCTGTCTTCCCGTCACTTATTGTTACGGAGGAACAACCCTAGAATCCGATTATGTCCAGGAGGGATAAAGATGATAAAAAACTGGTGGCACTACAATAACTGGTATGTTATCTGCGGCGCTGTCCTCCTTGGAATTATCTGTAATCTGGCCGGCAGCTATCTTGGCCTGTGGGAAAAACAGCCTGATTTCCAGATTGCATATATCGGAAAGGTCATGCTTCCGGAAGATACCGTATCCGCCCTGGAAACTGCATTTTCCAGTCTGGGAAACGAACTGGATTTTAACCAGTATGGAGAGGTTCTTGTCAAAGTTAACCAGTACATCAGCAGCGGCAGCACAACAGATCCGGAACTGGCGCAGTATGCCTATGCTGCTGAAATCACCCTGACGGCTGATATCAATGACTGTGAAAGCTACTTTTTCCTGATGGAAGACGCAGAGCAGTTCCAGAGGGATTTCCATGTCCTTGCCCGTTTCGATGGAAGCTGCCCAGAAGACGCAGATGCTTCCACAGAAGATAAAACCGTTCTGTGGACGGACTGCGCAGCCCTTTCCGGGCTGAAGCTTGGTTCCTGCTCTGTCGTCACAGCGGGAGAAACCATAACCAAAAACAGCCAGGAGCTGCTGGCTGGCTGTTCCTTTGGAAGACGGTGTTTTTACACCGAACGCCGTACCGATTACGCAGAAAAATGCGATGAACTCTGGGATTCACTGATCGATAAAAATTAAGGAGGCCCGATCCATGAAATATAACATTCTGTTCTGTACGCTTTGTGCATCCATCCTGCTTGCCGGCTGTTCTTCCGCTTCCCTGATTCAAGAGGAAGCGCCTGATCAGACTCTGGAAAAAGTGCCCGTTGGAAACAGCCTGCAGGTAGATAACGCCAATGACAGATTTACTCTGGTAGATAATAACGGAACCTTAGCCGCTGACGGCCTGTATTATGTATCCTGGGGAATTGATGCATCTATCCCTTATGAAAACTGCGACGGGGACACGGTTGATCTGTATGACGCAAGCCTTTACCTCCTGCTGGGCGAAGCAAAGAATCCTGAAAAAGCGCAGGAACATATGGACAACTGGATTACCGCCGCCAGATCCAATTATGAGATTTTAACAGAAGAAGAAATCACTTGCGGCGGGCAGTCCTACACGCTGATTACCTATAACTGCACCAATGAAGAAAACCCCTATGACAGAGGCGTATCCGCCTTTTGCACCAATGGCAGAAGCGCCGTCTGCGCGGAGCTTACCTGCCAGGAACAGTTTACGGATGATCTGAAACATATGATGGCCGATTTTTTAAACGGCTGCACTTACACCGATTAAGGAGGAATTACAATGGCTTTATTTACCAAAAACTATATGCAGGCCGGAACCGGACAGAGGCTGACAGGCCCCGCACGTTTCAGCGAATTATTAGAGCGGGATCTGAAACGTTTTCTCTTTGTAAATCTGCTGACCGTTCTGGGTTTTCTTCCGCTGGCCCTTGGAATCCTGACTGCCATTCTTTCATCCAGCATACTGATTCTGATCCCCGCCTGTATCATTGGCGGCGCAGCCGCTGGCCCTGCGCTTTCCTGTATGCATGATACAATATTCCGAAGCCTCCGGGACGCTCCGGGCAAATGCATGGATAATTACAGGCACGCCTTCCAGCAGAACTGGCGCCAGTCAGTCCTCCCCGGCATTCTGCTTGGCCTGCTGCTTGGATTTTATTCCTTTATGCTGCTGATGATCTGGCGGGCCTCTAAGTCTCCCGGCCCTGGAACCTATGCGGTTTATCTGTTTGGACTGGTGATCCTTACCATGTTCTTTTCGCTGTACTGGCCGTTGATCGTATTGTTTGAGCAGTCCAGTAAAGAACGTTTTTGCAGCTGCCTGCTGTTTTGCGCCCGATTTCTCTGGAAAACACTGGGCTGCGCACTGCTTCAGATTTTATATTGGGGCATTTTACTATTATTTCTTCCCTGGTCTGTCCTCCTGCTTCCGTTTACCGGAATATGGTTTATCCTGTACGCAGCGGATTTTCTGCTGTACGATACCATGAATGAAGTTTTTTCCATTGAAAAACAGATTGCAGAAGCTTTTCCGGAACAGGCCGCTTTTTACGAAGACGATGAAACCTGGTTAAAAAGGAAACAGCAAAAATAACAGATATCCGCTTTGCTCCCTTTTTGGCCAAAACAAAATAAAATGATTGACGTATCTGTTTCTTTTCAAGTATAATCAGACCTATATATCGAAACGTCAATTACGTAACAGCTCAAATACTCGCTGTTACCCAATTACAAATTCAGAAAAGGAGAAAGGCAATATGAAACAGTTTTTTGGAATGAGCCAAAGGGGGAATCTGTCAGAAGCGGTAACCGGATTGACCAATCCACAATTTATCATGCTGTTTTCAAATGATACCCAGTTTGAATCCCATGTAAAGGATTTGGAAAAACAATTTCCAAAAGTCCCCAGCATCGGATGCGTTGGAATGAGTTATGATACCAGAATCGCAGAAAAAGGAGTCGGCGTCATAGCCTTTCAGGGAGAAATCAGCGCGGCGGCAAACGCACTCGAACAGGTATCTGTCATGCCGGTAAAATACATACATCGTCTGGAAGAAGATATCAGAAAAGTTGGCGGCACACAGCAGGATACCGTATGTATTGATTTTTGCACCGGAAACGACGCCTGTGCGCTGACCACTATGAATACCGCCCTGAAACAAAAAGGCATTTCTTTAGTCGGCGGAACCGGAGATGCAGGCAAAGTCTCTGCCAACGGCAAGATTTATCAGGACGCAGCCGTATACGCCATTGTGAAAAATCGGAATGGACGTGTCAAAACGTACAAAGAAAATATTTATCATCAGCTTGGAAATTACCGTTTTATTGCCTCTAATACGAATAAAGAAAAATATATTATCGGCTCTTTAAACGGCAAACCAGCCAAACAGGTCTATCAGAATATTCTCCATGTAACAGACGAAGAGATCCTGACGCAGACCTTCCAGAATCCCTTCGGTAAACTCAACGGGGATGATACCTGCATTATTTCCATCAAAGAAGTCAATGGAAATGCACTGGCATGCTTTCGTCAGGTCAATGATTCCGATGTGTTAATCCTGTTAGAACTGGGCGACTATGAGGCGATCACCCGAAACACCATCCAGCAAATCTGCCATGATTTTCCAACACGATCCGCCGTTTTTTCCGTCAACTGCCTGTTCCGCTACAAACTGTTTTCCGAACGAAACTATATGAATACCTATCTTCAGCAAATGTCTGCGCTCGGCAGCCATGCAGGATTTGTAGGATATGGCGAGCATTACAACAACCGCTTTGTCAACCAGTCTATGACTTGCGTCGTATTTGAATAAAGGAGGGGACACATTGTTATCCATAAAAAACCGACAAAAACCAGGTCAGGTACACCATAATGAAAAAAGCCTTTATCCGGTACTGTACGTGACAGACCATTTAAAAGATTACAGAGATGAATTGATTCAAAAAGAAGTGGAATCTTTGCTGGAGCTTGGTATGATCCGGAATTCATTTTCCAGCGTACTGCAAAAAGCGGATCACTTCCAGGATCAGCTGCAGGCGTTCGGAGGAACATTTACCAGCATAAACGAAGCTGCAGGACAGTTTTCAGATGTCAAAAGTTCTATTACGCAATCCGTTTCCGACGCTGAAAATCAGGTGGAAAGCCTGAAAAATATTTCCATGGAAATCGAGTCGACCTTCCAGGAAATGGAGCAGACCTTTGTACACCTTCAAAGCGCTGTAAAAGGCATACGCCAGTGTATCAACAATATCGTCTCCATAGCGGAAGAGACAAATATCCTTGCGATCAACGCATCGATTGAAGCTTCCAGGGCGGGTGAAGACGGCAAAGGGTTTGCAGTCGTGGCCTCCAAAGTCAAGGAGCTTGCGGAAGAAATCAAAATCCTTGCCAATGACGCTGACTCCGGCATCCACAATGTAGAATCCGGAACAACCGAATTAAATGATAAAATTACGTCATCGTCACAGACACTGGGACAGGGCACCGGCCTCGTAGGCCAAACCTATGAATCCTTTCAGCAAATCACACTGGCTGCGGAAGGCGCCTCTTCGGTGCAGGGAGAGATTTCCGGCGTAATCGATGAATCCAGAAATGAATTACAGACGATCTGCCAGTTTTTTGATGATATCAAGCTCCAATATGAGGAAGTTATTAAACATATCAAACGGGCCAGCAGTCTTGGCACAACCAAAAGCGCCATGTTTGAAGATATCGATAACATGCTTTCCCAGATTCCGCCTATTATTAAGGATGTGAATCCGGAACGGTAGATAAAAGCCAGAATCATGCGGACGGAACCGTCCTGGCCACCCAATCTGAGTGTGGCCAGGGCTAATTTGGATTGGTTACGCCCGCTGAATGGATTTGAACCGGGAATAAGCATCCGCAGTTTCGATCTCAGGGAACCATTCTCCCTTCGCCGGATACATCATCCGTGCGCCTTCTCTTTTCACATATGTAAAATACACAAAGGGTCTTCTCAAAAACGGTCAATCGGATATAATAAGTATAAACCGATTCGGTCAACGGAGGCGTCTATGAACAAAAAATTTTTTCAACTTCCAGAAGAAAAACAACAAAGAATTATCAATGCAGGATTTTATGTTTTTTCACAAAACAGCTACAAGAAAAGCCCTGTAAGCGAGATTGCCGGCGCTGCCGGTATCAGCAAATCACTTCTGTTCCACTATTTCCACAACAAAAAAGAGTTTTATCTCTTTCTGTGGGATACGGCTGCCCAAATCACACTGGAATACCTAAACGCATTCCGCTGCTATGAGCCTACCGATCTGTTTGATATGATGGAACGGGGGATGAAAGCCAAATTTATGATTATGGAGCAGCACCCCCATATGGCTGCTTTCAGCATAAAAGCCTTTTACGAAAAAGATCCGGAAATAAGCGGGGAAATCCAGAGCAGTTACCACAACTATTTCGACCGGAAAGCCGCAGACGCTCTGGCTGCATTAAACCCGGATGATTTTGTCCCCGGCCTTGATCTGCAGATGATGTACCGGGAAATGTACTGGGCTTCGGAAGGATATCTGTGGGAAATGCTTCAACGGGGCAAACTGGACGCTGCGCAGATGGGACAGGACTTTGAACAGCTTTTACAATTTTGGAAGTCAATCTATAAAAACAGGGAGAAATCACAATGAACGCAATTGAACTAAACCATCTCACAAAATATTACGGTAAAGCACGCGGCATCACAGATGTCACTCTTTCTGTTGAAACAGGCGACTTTTTCGGCTTTATCGGCCCAAACGGAGCCGGCAAAAGCACAACCATCCGCATTTTGCTGGGACTTATTACAGCTACAGCAGGTTCCGCAAATATTTACGGCCAAAGGATACAGGCCTGCCGGACTGCCATTCTCGGAAAAATTGGTTATCTTCCTTCCGAGACCATGTTTTATCATGGAATGCGCATCAAAGATATCCTCCGGCTTTCCGCGGATCTGCGAAGAAAAGACTGCCGGGCAGAAGCCAAACGGCTTTGTGACAGGCTAGAACTCGATACCTCCCGGAAAGTCGAAGAGCTTTCCCTTGGGAACCGAAAAAAAGTCGGTATCGTCTGCGCCATGCAGCATAAACCAGAGCTGTATATTCTCGATGAACCTACCAGCGGACTCGATCCTTTGATGCAGCGGGAATTTTATACCCTTTTAAAAGAACGGAATCAAGAGGGCGCAACTATATTCCTGTCTTCCCATATTCTTTCAGAGGTGCAGCGTTACTGCAGGCATGCAGCCGTAATCCGGGAAGGAACAATATTAATAACGGACAGTGTGGAAAACCTTGGACATACCGGCGCAAAGCGGATCACGCTCAGAGGCATCGAGCAGGCGCCTGCCCTGGCCAATATCAAAGATATCAAAACCACAGCGGACAGCGTCAGCTTTCTGTACAGCGGAACGCCGGATATCCTGTTGAAAGCGCTTGTCCCGCTGCCAATTACAGATATTACAATTGCAGAACCGGATCTGGAAGAAATCTTTCTGCATTATTACCAATAACTTCCTGGAGGAAATGCGTTATGACTATTTTTAAACATGAACTGCGGCAGAGTAAATATACTTTGATTATTTGGAGTGCAGCGATCGCCTTTATGCTGGGCGTCTGCATTCTCATCTACCCGGAAATGTCCTCACAAATGGGCGAGATAAGCGCTATGTTTGCCGATATGGGCAGCTTTTCTCAGGCTTTTGGTATGGATAAGCTCAATTTTGGAGAATTTACAGGCTTCTTTGGTGTGGAATGCGGCAATATACTGGGACTTGGCGGCGCCTTTTTTGCCGCGCTGCTGGGTATCCAGGCTCTGGCAAAAGAAGAAAAAGAACATACTGCGGAGTTTTTACTGACACATCCTGTCTCAAGAAGAAGGATTCTCCTGGAAAAATGGTGCGCCATCCTCACCCAGATTGTACTTCTCAACAGCATTACAATCGCTGTTACTGCGATTTCTATTCTGCTGATTGGCGAAGAAGTTTCCGTAAAACCGCTTGCCCTTCTGTTTTTTGCCTATGTTCTGCTTCAGATTGAAATTGCCGCTGTTACCTTTGGCATATCCGCCTTCTTATGCCATGGGAGTTTGGGTATTGGCCTTGGCCTTGCCGCTGTTCTCTACTTTTTAAATATTATTGCAAATCTGGCCACAGAAGCAGAATTTTTAAAATATATTACTCCATTCGGCTATACAGAAGGCGCGGATATTATTGCAGAACACGCGATTCCTGCCGGTTATCTGACCACCGGAATCCTGTTTGCCATCGCCGGACTCCTGCTTGCGTTCCGAATTTATCAAAAAAAAGATATTTCCTGAAGATTTTTGCGTTCCTCCTTCGTTATATATAATAGGAAATGCCATATTTTTTGAATACATCAAACTGGGGGGGTGGATCAAATTAATGCAAAACAGCATCTTACAGAATTAATTGACAGTTATCAGAATCTTATTTTCTCTATCTGCTGTAAAATGACCGGGGATTACTTTGCTGCAGAGGATTTGACGCAGGAAACCTTCCTATCCGCCTTCCGCCATATGGATTCCTTTACCGGAACCAATGAAAAAGCCTGGCTCTGCCGGATTGCTTCCAACAAATGTATTGACTACCTGAAATCTGCAGGCAGACGGCAGATTCCCTCTGAGGATGAAACCTTTGATACCAAATCGGACGAAGCGCCAGGCCCTGAAGAACATATGTTAGAAAAAGAGATCCAAACAACATTACTCGAGCGATGCCGCAGCTTAAAACCGCCCTACAACGATATTGCTGTTCTATATTTCTGCCAGGAAAAAAAGCCGGAAGAAATTGCAGCCAGCCAGAATAAAAATATAAAAACCGTACAGACCCAGATTTACCGCGCACGGGCAATGCTGCGGAAACTATATGAAAAGGAGCGTGCCGCCTATGAAAAAAACTGATTATTTAACCGATGAAGAATTGTTATTGCTTATCGAATCTGCAGAACAAACGGATTTGCCTTCCGCTCCAGGCTATCTGAAAGAAAAGATTCTTTCCAAAGCTGCCAGCAAAGAAACTCACAGAAAGCATGAACTGTTTTTCTTTGGCGCCAAAGTGATCACGGCTGCAGCGGCGGCAATCGCATTGTTAATCACGATGCCGGATATGGCGCAAAACAGCCCTGTCCCACAGAGTGCGCAAATGTACCATAGAGAAACTGCAGTACGTCAAAAAGAAGACTCCCTCTTATGGAAGTTCAACCAGATTACCAATCAATTCTGCAGCCAGATGTCGGACACCGCCGATTTCATCTTTTATAAGGAGGAAAATTAAATGACAAGTAAGAAAAATTCTTTTTGGAGACTATGCTTCTCCCTTCTGCCGGGAGCCGGTGAAATGTATATGGGATTTTTAAAAATGGGGATCAGCCTTATGGGTCTTTTCTTCGGCATTCTGTTTGTCTCCTCTACTCTGCCGCTTGGAATGCTTATGACCGTAGATGCAGTTATATGGTTTTACAGCTTTTTTCATGTACACAATCTGGCAAGTTTGCCGGATGAAGAATTTTACGCTATCGAGGATGATTACCTGTTTCATCTTTCCGATTATTCCATTCGGGGAAAAGAACGTATTACCGCAGGTTTGCTGATTTTTATTGGGATTGTTATGGTCTGGAACGGCATTACAGATATCCTTTACCGCTATCTGCCGGAAGAACTTTACTATTATATCAGAAGTATTTCCTATGATCTTCCAAGGCTTGTAGTCGGTATCGCTATTATTGCACTGGGCGCCTCCATTATCCGGGGCAAGAAGAAATCCTTAGAAGATTTGGATCAAAACTAATCCATATTCTCATGGAAAGCGCAGCCAGTGCGTATTTTATCCCGTGAACCAATGTCAGCAACCAGGAGAAAGCCTCTGCTCTTTCGAGCCAGAGGCTTTCTCCATACAACCTGTCTGTTACTTCTTAATTCTGATTTTTATGGTTGCTTTCTTTCCGGTTCCGTCTGTTGCTTTCGCTGTAATTTTGACCGTTTTGCCTTTTCCGGCTTTTTTCGTCGTAACTACGCCCTTCGCATTGACGGTTGCATATTTCTTATTGGAAGTTTCCCAGCTTAAGGTCTTATTCGCTGTTTTTCCGGTTGTGGAAACGTTTGCCTTAACCGTTACTTTACGGCCTGCTTTTACGGACTTCTGGCTGCACTTGAGTGTAATCTTCTTTACTGCATGTTTTACGATTTTAATCTTAATCTTTGCGCTCTTATTGCTTCCATCCACAGCTTTTGCCGTAATCGTAACTGTCTTTCCTGCTCCTGCCTTTTTCGTCGTTACAACTCCCTTTGCGTTTACCGTTGCGTATTTCTTATTGGAGGAGCTCCAGTTCAGGGTCTTATTGGATGTATTTCCAGTAGCGCTGACTGTTGCTTTTATCGTTGCCTTTTTCCCTGCCGCAACTTTTTTCGTATCGCTCTTTAAGGTAATCTTTGTTACAACATCTTTTACCGGCGGCTTTGCTTTCTCTGTCACTGTAATCTGGCAGCTTCCCTTTACGCCGGAACCGTCTGCTGCTTCCGCCGTAATCGTTGCCGTACCAGCGCCCTGTCCGGTTACCACGCCGTCTGCAGTTACCATTGCCACGTTCGCATCCGAAGAGCTCCAGTTCACCTTTTGATTGGCGGCATTTGCTGGGGAAACTTCTGCTTTTACTGTCGTGCTCTGTCCTTGTTCCAGCTGAGAATTGGCTGCGGTAACAGTAATCTTATTGACCAGTACCTTATCTGCCGGTGGATTCTGCTCTGCTTTCACCAGTCCCTGAAACGCTTCTTTCAGATCCGAAACCGCTTTCTGCACTGCATCCTTTTCGTAATGTTCCGACTGCAGCATATCTTTTACTGCCTGCAAAGCATTCTGATATGCCGTCCAGCTCTCTGTTGTATAATCATTCCCGCTGCCTTCCGGCGTTCCATATGTTTCCAATGCCTGTTTTAGCAGTTTGGCCTCTTCCGGCTCTTCGGTTACAACTTCTTTCAGGCTGCCAAAAGCGTCAGACAATGCCTTAATTACCCGATTGACATCTGTTTCTGTATAACTGTCTGACTGCCGCAAATCCCGGACTGCCTGCAATGCGTCCTGATATGCCGTCCAGCTCTCTGCCGTATAATCTTCCTCGCTGCCTTCCGGCGTTCCATACGTTTCCAGCGCTTCCTCTAATACAGATGCCAGTGTTTGCAATCCCGCTACCGCTTTATTCAGTGCAGCTGCTGCCGCATCAACCGTGCTCTGGATTTTGCCCGGATTTTCTGCCAGATGCTTTGCACCCCGCAGGGTATCCTGATAGGCAGTCCAGGAAGCGCTGGTATAGTCTGCCTGTGTCCCTTCAATCGCTTCTGCCGCCGCGATTGCCTGAAGCAATTCTGTGATATCCGCATCCTCCGTCATGCCCCAGATATCTTCCATCTTCCAGTTCTCATATCTTCTCAGTGCGATTTTGTTCTCTTCCTGAAACTCTATCGGAAGCCATACGTATCTGGATTCACTCAGATCTCCGGCATTCCATCTGTCACCCATATATATGTAATATCCTTTTTCAGAATCTACAGGAATGACGCAGGTACTTTGCGTATCATATGTTGTATTGCCTCCCCAGTCCGTACAGGGATCTCCCATTGGATTCCATGGGCCAAACGGATCATCTGCCACCCAGTATTCAGCCGGATTCGGTGACCATCCGGTACAGCCGGAATTGATAATATAGTATTTATCCTTATATTTAAACATCGCCGGAGCCTCTCTTGACCACCCAAATGCCCTGACAAAATCTTCGCCTTCTACTGCCTGATCTCTGTCTGTCACAAGTCCTGTATACTCTTCGTTCAGTTTAGATATAATTCCCGCTTTTGCCTTGCCATAATCCGCATCATTTGTCGGCGTACGCCCATCTGCATGGAACCAGACAACATACTTACCGGTTTTGTCATTATAAAGCATCTTCGGACGCTCCATCACACAGTTATTTCTGTCAATGTCGATAAATACTTCTTTCTTCTGCTCATCCGTCAGATCGCCGTATAAATTCTTAAAATATTCATCTGTCTCAAACTCGTCCATGGACTCCATTGTTTTCAATGCAACGCCTTCATCTCTCCAGTTATACAGATCCTCAGAACTGTATACATGAATGCCACCGCAGGGACGATAATCATAAGTCTTATCCTCTCCAATCCAGTACCATCTGGTTTCTCCATTTACAGTGAACTGCTGAATCTGTCCTCCATGCGCCTGAATCAGTTTTCCTTCCGTATCATACAGCGGGGCTCCCGCTACACCGCTGATAGAATCGTATGTGACAATTTCCGGTTCCGTATGTTTGACTGCACGGACTTTGATGTAATTGAGTACAGGATCATCGCCTCCGTCTGCTCTTCTTGGATTTTTCACCTGCACATTAAGCATACCGTCTGTTACTTTTACAGTAAATGTCTTGCAAACCCATTCATCTTTTCCATGATAAACATCTGTAGCGAATGTCCTGCCCTCGAAGAGAATATTGGCGTTCTTATCCTCCCAGGGCTGTTTCATAGCAACTGTTACTTCATAAGTATCTGGTTCTATTCCATCAATACCGCTTAAATCAGGAACTTCAAAGGTATATCCAAGCGCGGTCTTTTCCTTGTCAAAAGTGATATCTCCTGACATATAGATAAAGCTGTTTCCGATATCTACAGCATCCCCATCACCGTAAACGGCTGCTTTGGCAAACTCGGTATCTGCGTCACGTCCCCAGGTATATCCTGTCACGCTGTCTTCTCCCAGTTTCTGGTCTACAGAGGACTGCAGCAGGCCAAGCCGTTCGCTTTCTTTGTTTGGAATCCGGTATGGATCTGGTGTTCCGCAGTTTGCTGTATAAAGTACGTAATTGTTTTTCTCCAATGTTTCACTGTTCAGAATTATCTCAGCTGTTCCAAGCGCAGCCGTTTTTTCTGTAATATCTGCCACTGCAGCATCCACGGCCTCCTGCGTTGCAGATGACAGATATAAAAGCTTATGCCCTTCGGCCGCCGAAGCCTTCAATGCTGCCAGTTCCTGCGGTTTCTGTGTATACTTGCTTTCATCCAGGGCATTATATTTTTTCAAAACCTCTTTCAGTTTATTCAAATCCAGTTTCTTTTGAATCTGCAGGAAAGAAAGAACTGGCGCCCCATCATTAGTATTGTCGTCATGCTTCACTTTAAAACTAACATCTGATGCATTCTCAACAGTAACCTCAAAATTCGCTTCACTCCAACAATTGTCCCCATTCCAAGTATTTGCTGAACCCAGCTTTTGTTCTGCTTCACTCCCCTGCTGCATATAAATATCCATGGAACGGGACCAATTACCATTTGTCCACCATTCTTTAAATCCAAATGTTACATTATAGGCGCCTGCCTCCAAAGGAAGTTTGTATCCAATAGCTTGCTCTTTACTTTCTGCATACCATCCGGATTCATAAATATCGCTGTTACCAGGCTCATGACTTCCATAATTCTCCAGATATCCCCAAGTATTTTCACCTTCATATTTCTGATCTGCCACCTGATTCACCAAATCCGCATAATACTGCATATCCGCTGAATTTGGAGAATTACAGTCAATAAAGTATACTGCATTTTCCATCACCACATAAACATCAATCGCTGCTTTCTGGGACGTTCCCGCCAGATTTCCTTCCAGGGTAATCTTCTTGGAACTTCCGGAAAAATCCGCATCTTCTGTATTCCATGCAACTGCTCGCTCTTCGGTACTGTCTCCGACTTTGACCGTCACTTTTTCCGGCAAAACAGGGGCTACGCCGCTTACCGTATACACAGGATCGCAGGGCGAAACCTCAGCAAGGCTATAATTCCCGTTAATAATCCTGGCATAATTTACTTCTAACAAACCGCTCCCTCTTGTAATCGTTACCGTATGGCTGCCATCTGTGAGGCTGCCTGTATCAAACAGCAATGAATCCGTATTTTTGCCAGTTCCCAAAAGTGATACTGACTGTGCTTCACCGCCATCTACCGATACCGTTACATTTCCGCACTCACTGCCCTTTGTACCGTAAATCAGCGCTCGTTCTCCCTTAAACGTAAATGTTACGGCTGCTCCATCACTTTGCGTATACTTTCCATCACAGGAACCGGATTCGCCCCAGCTTCCCGTATAGACAAATTTATCTGTATTGGAAACCCAGCCCGCCCCTTTTACGACATCAGCGTCTACCGTCTTTGCAAAACTGTCCAAATCACAAACCGATTCTCCTTCTTTCGCCGTTATCACATAAGTAGTAACAGAATTCTTAGGAAGATCCACATCCAATACGCTGTCGCTTACGTCCTGATTATAAGGCATTTTCAGACAGTCTTCCCGGTCAGAAGTACGATACATCACTACAGTATCCAGGTTTGTAAATTTGCCAAGATCCAGCGTAGTGCTCCTTGCATTCCCAAAATTCTGCGCTACAATTACAAGTTCCGATCCATCCGGTGCAATCGCCGCGCATATATTTCCATCCGCTACATCGATCATCGTATATCCGGCCTTTAAGAATTTGCTGTACTGCATCATCGTATAAAACTGCTTTGTTATCGCCCAGTAGCCTTCTCCAGGCACGCCATCCTTACGGCTTCCATCCTCATTTACCAGATTGGTATGATAATCTGGAACCGGCTGCCCATCTTTTTCAAATACCGCATGGATCAGCCCCCAGTTTGAATCGGTCTGAATACATTCATATTCGCTGTCCGCCAGAAGCCATGCAATCCAGGCTGTCGGCTGCATATACTTCAAATCCGCCATAATACCTTCACTCTGGCTCTGCGCATTTACCGCTTCCATGGAATTATGCCGCTCTTCACTGTGGCTTCCGCCGCCCCTTGTAATTTCTGACATCCACAGATCCTTGTCATAAGACTGTGCAATCCGGCGCAGTTCCCTGCGTTCGCTGTCATTGCCGCTGTATGTATGCGCGCCAATCGTATCCATATTTTCCTTCACATCATCATCCAAACGATTGTACGATCGAATCGCGGTTCCAAGATCTGTCTCATCTGTCCCGGTTATCTTTATCCCGCTCAATCCTTCTGCATCCAATGCGTTCTGCATTTCCCGATATGCCTTAGACTGCAGCTCACCCGTGTTGAAAATGCAGCCCTCCTGTTTTGTACTGCCATTCCACCAGTAGTTTGTATCCGGCTCATTTAATGGTTCTATAAAAGTAACCTGTGTATCGTATTTTTCACTTAAATCCTGATTAATCCACTTTGCTGCGCGCGCAAGATAAGTGGTAAAATCATCATAAGCATCCTCTTTTAAATTGTTTGCATCATCACTTCCTCCGGTAGAACTGCCGGATTTCGTCATATAATAAGGAGGTGAATTGGAAAAAACTTCATTGATAATATCATTGCTTTCTTTTCTCCATTCATTTGCCTGTTCCAGCATCCACAGCTGCCCGGCGTCCGCCATATCCTCCGTCTTTTTTGCCAGAAATGCCGCCTCATTATAAGCGCCGCTTCCATCTTTCGTTCCTGTCATATCCTCCGTCCAGCCAGGTACAATGCCTTCGCACCGCTTTATGGAAGTATCTTCCTTATCTCCGCCCCCTACATTATAACGGACAATATTCAGGTTCAGATACTCCGGTGAAAATGCCAGTTCAGCAATTTCTTCCCGATCCGGCGTCCCATTCTTGTTATAGTCGGCATCTCCCCAGGAACCTATGGTATTGCCCCACCAGCACAGGGATGTTCCCCATCCTTTTAATGTCTGGTAACGAAGCTCCGGGCTTACGGAAATCTCTCCCACAACAGGCTCTGTCGTCATTCTCGCCTGCGTTGCCGCCATAAGAGGCATCTGCGGAACCAGTGCGGATATACCTGTCACACCAGCCAGCATCCCGTCAGCCTAATGTATGTCTGAACTATGCTCAATTACATTTTACTTATTTTAACCAAATATTTCAATATATTATTTCACTTTTTACTAAAAAATTGTTTTTTGGTAAAAACTCATAAAAATAAGACATAAATCAAATGATTTATGCCTTATTTCATATGCATATTGACGATACTTTCCGTGTCTACATAGAACAACTATCGTCTTTTTTCCAAAAAGCAAAACCTGTCGAAAAAATTTGTTTACTTAAAACTTACCTGCTGATATTTTTTACACTCTCTCCAATTTGCAAAGAAGGTGATATCGATATCTTTAAGGGAACCATGTAATCTTCTTCTATCAGCCTTCTTATCAGCCATACCGCATTTTCAGCCATCGCCTCAATATTCAGACAGATACTGGATATCTGCGGTTTCATAATCGTCGCAAGCGCCGTATCATTATAACTTAAAATACTGAAATCTTCCGGCGCCTGGTACCCCATCCTCTGAAGTCCCTGAAGCACCCCGATTGCCGTGGGATCATTAAATGTAATAAATGCCGTAGGCCTGCTGTCAGATTCTTTCAGGCCGTTAATATATGCTGTCACTTCTTCCATTACCTTCTCCGTCTGCGCCTCTGCTGTATCCAGTAAAAACGCCTCTACATCCGTTCCGCAGGAAGCCGCATAGTCAAGAAAAATCCTCCGACGTATCTCCGGAGAAGGCCTGCAGACAGCATCTGTAGTAAATTCCGGTCCTACAAACATAATCTTCCTGTGTCCCTGATGAATCAGATAATCCATCCCCAGACGGATTCCCAGTTCATAATCCGGTAAAACGGAGCAAAATTCCCTTGGAAAAGGCGACGCATCGATAAAAACAATCTGAGGGGAGCATTTTTTCATCGCCTCAATTTTCTCCGTCTGAAACTGGCCGATTGCGATAATCCCATCCAGTTCTTTGGGCACTGCACAATGATAACTGCCCCTCTTCTCATCATACTGTAAAATAAAAGTCTCTAACTCATTGGAAAAGCAGCTTTTCTCTACACTTCCCTTCAAATAAAGGTAATATGGGTTCTTCTCCAGTTCCCTAGCGCCAGCCATCTCGACAATCCCGATCTTCCTATGCTCACCGGGCGCACATTTTTTATGAACACTTTGCCGGCCGGCATAACTCATCCGGCCCGCAGCCTCTAAAATTGTGGTTCTCGTACTCTCTGTCACTTTTAATGTGGAATCTCCATTTAAAACCCTGGAAATCGTCGCTATGGAATATCCTGTTATTTCTGCCAATTCTCTCAATGTCGCCATATCAATACACCTCGTCTATTCACTATCCTGCTCCTTATAAAACCGGCAGCCACAGCGGCCGTTTTCCTTAACTTCATACAAAGCAGCGTCTGCATTTGCATAGAGATCTTCCGCAAAACCTCTCTCGGAATAGGCTCCCCCTACGCTTAACGATACCTCCGGCAGCCCATCGTCCGGATGCAGCAGCATTTCATTCAGCGTATGTATCTTATTCTCGATAATGCTGACCATATCCCATGTCGCATGCGTCACAATAACAGCGAATTCATCGCCGCCAATCCGCGCCGGAAAGTCGGAAGAACGAAAGCTGTCTTCTAAGAGCTTCGCCACCTTCTTGAGCACTTTGTCTCCCGTTTCATGGCCATACCCGTCATTGACCAGCTTGAATTTATCCACATCAATAATCAGAAATATCAATGGCTCCGGTTTGCTCTTAAACATCTCTCTCAGATGCTCAAACGCCCCTCTGTTTATAATGCCTGTCAGCGGATCATGCTCGGCCTGATGGCGGAGCATATCTTCATTTGCCGCATTGATTTCAAAAATATTGTTGTATGTCAGCGCCAGATATTTAAACTCATATGAACCAGTAATTTCAAGCCTTTTCTCGTCTTTAATATTACTGATATAAATCTGCAGGGGCTTTATAATCAGACGGATAATCAGAATAAAGACCAGAATATTTTCAATAAACAAAATACTGATTAACACCTGCTGCTGCCGCATGGTATTTCTTAAATCAGTTGTGCTTTCCTGCTGCTCCTGCTGGTTCTTATGAATAATATCATTCACAAAATCCGAAATATCATCCAAAATCTGCGCTTTGTTCTTCTGGTATTCCTCACCAAATACCATATCGCATGCTTTGTCCATCTGTTCTTCCCGGCTTAACGCCAGATCTTCTGCACGAAGTTCGACATTCTGAACGTCCTTATAATCTGCCATATCATAATTCTGTGCAGCTGCAACCAATTTCATCGAGTAGATTTCCTGTTCCATCAGGCGGTTGGAATTGTCAAGCGCCAGCTGCAGCCTGTCATAATATGGGTTGGCATCATACAATTCAGCCAGCTCAAATACACTGTCTCTCCGTTTCGTCGTATAAACTTCCGTAAAATAGTTCTCAACATGCTTCAAATCCGCATTTACTGCAAAAAGCCGCACCTGTTCCGTAAGATAATCAGAACCTTCTGCTAAGAGCAGTGCATTTTTTTGACAACTTACATAATTCTCGGTCGCAGACACCATAACCTTGTATTCCTGTAATGCATAAGTAGACGCCACTAACAGCAGTATATACAGAATACATGATACAACAATCATACTCAAATTAAGCGTACGTATCCGCATTCCTTTGATAGATATTTTGCTTTCTGTACTCATAGAAATTCTCTCCTGTCTTCTGGTATTTTTCATATGCCCGGTATTATTTATATTCGGTTGGCTAAATAATTTTGCCATTAATCATTATATATGATTTTGTAAAAAAAAGGTAGTCTTTTTGCCAAATATATAGGATAAACTGTTGAGATTAGTTACAGTTCACGGCCAATGTCAACAACTTAAGGTTTTTGGCTAAGCGATCGTCCGGGAGAGGAGGGACAGAGACAAAAACATCCCCGTAAGAATCGTTTGAACACATTCAAAGCCTGATTCCTACGGGGACATTTTATTGAACTGTAATCTTCACTTTTTTCGTCTTTCGATTGATCGTTTTCACTGGAATCCAAATTTAATATCATGCGTAGATTTTAATGTAACTGTTCAGATCCCCGCACTGCTGCAGGCATCCTCTACAGATAATTCACCGTAAGAATCGCAACGCCAAGAACCGCCAGAACTACCCCTGCAGCTCTGTTTAATGTTACCGCACTGGCTTTGTTTGCAAATTTTGCAGCGATCTTTGCCCACAGAAGCGTCGAGGCTATACAGAACATAAGGCAGGCCAGATCCGGCATACCGCCAATGATAAAATGGCTGATCGAACCCGTAAATGCAGTAAACGCCATAATAAACACACTTGTCCCAACTGCCGTTTTCAATTCATATCCCAGAACTCCTGTCAGAAGCAGCAGCATCATCATTCCGCCGCCTGCACCGACAAACCCGCAGATAAATCCAACCACTGCGCCGCTTATAACAGACTGGATCATCCGCTTTCTGCCGCTGACGGCATTCATGGATTCCTTCGTTGTCATAACAGGCTTTACTATAAATTTAATTCCCAGCAAAAGCGTCATAAATACGGAAAAACTGCCCATTGTAGTATTGGGAACCTTACTTGCAACAAAGCTTCCGAACAATGTAAACAGCAGAACCGTAATCATCATTACAAGCCCGTTGCGGATATCCAGATTTTTATTTTTTCCATAGGTATAAGCGCTTACAGCGCTTGCCAGAACATCACTCGCCAGTGCAATTCCAACGGCTTCATAGGCTGGAAGCCCCAGAAATGTAATTAACATAGGGCTGATCACCGCTGCTGCGCTCATACCGGCAAAACCCGTACCAAGCCCGGCGCCGATCCCTGCAAGAAAACAAATCGCAAATTTATACATGTGTACCTCCCGTCTCACGTTTTAAATACGTATTGATGTTATTCAGAATCTGGTCAAAATACTGCTTGATATGATACATTTCCTCCCTGGTAAAGCCTTTATGCAGAATAGCCAGAAATTTCTCCTGCGCCTTCCTTCCGTCCCGGATGATGTCCTCTGCAGCATCACAGATTTTCAAATGCGCCGTTTTTTTGTTGCTGCTGGTATACTCCTTTCTCAGATAGCCGCCTGCCTCTAATAGCTTTACCGAAGAAGATACCTGCGATTTGGCCAGATATCTGATCTCCACAATGTCCGTTGCTGTATCATAACAGGGATTGTTGGCCAAAAACAGAAGGATATCCAGCTCCATCCGGGTAATCTTATGCCTGATACAGACTTCTTCTACACACTTCGCATAGAGCGTTTTAATCGCATTCTGATGCTCCCATAAATTCAGCGGTATCATAGTGCCTCCTTTTTTGTTCTTTTTAGAACTATTTTAGTCAAAAAAAATTTTTTGTCAAGGACTTTATAAATGATCAATAACTACAAAAGGCTATGGAATCTGCAGTCAAACAACAGATTCCATAGTCTCCTCTTTTATGGATTACACCTGCTGCAGGCAGTATAGCCCTGCGCAATTGCTGAATCCTTATCTATCTCAATTTTACTCTTTTTCAAATAACTGCATCCTCCGCTGTGGTATTTACCCGGCATTGACACCGGAAACCAGAAATGCAAGCAGAAAATATATCTTCCCCTTTCTTTTGTCCGCCGCAATCCTATGCGGCTTATTGCTTATCTCATTTTACACCTCTCACCGATTCATCTTATACCCGCACTTTGGGCAGACATTCCCTTCTTTATAACTATACCCACACCGGAAACAGCAGATTGTCTCATGACTCTCCTTCGCCAGATATGTCACCTTCCTCGAATCCGGTTTTTCCTGCAGATAACGGATAAATTCTCCCAGGCAGGTTCCCCAGGCGGTAAGTTCTCTCTTCTCCACGGCATACGGCAGTTTCACCTTTGCCCCATCCAAAAGCTCCATCGAAACCCCGGCGTTCAAAAGCCCTGTCTGCGTATGTATCCGCCGGATATCATTGACATGCACGGCAAATGCATTTAAAAACGTCCTGTAAAACAAATGCTCCGGCGTCAGAATCATCCCCTCCTTTCCGGAACCGTCCCTGGACGTGTCAATTACAAGAATCGGATATTCAAACATCCCCCGCTGCGTTCCATAGGTATCCAGCGCATATTGAATCACCTGCATTTCCTCTGGTTTTGCCTCTTTTTTCATCACTTTTCTGGCCGGATAATAATGATATCTGTCGTTTTCCTTAATTCGTCCTTTCAGATTGTCTTTCAGCTTATTAACCAACAGCTCGCACTCGTCTGTTTTAATCTTTTCCAGCCGCTTTTTCAGCATCTTCAGCGCATTCGTTTTTAATTCTGGCAAAAAAACGCCCGCTTCGATTTTCTGGTATGCCTCTAAGATATCTTCCGCTGTCATCTGCATGGGATTTCCACAGAGTTCCGCTATGGCCTCCTCATCGAAAGCCCGGATTTTATCCTCTAGTTTTTCCAGATAAGGCGCCAGAATTTCTTCATCAAATCCCTGCTTTTTCAGTTTTTCTACTAAATCTGCCATACCCTGTCTATTCTTTGGCCCAATACGGCGGATCATATTAGAAATTTCCTGGTTCTGCGCCTGCTTCTGTTTTTCTTTTAAAACCTCATCATAAGGAGTAAGATCGACTTCCGGATATTTCTGCAAGCGCTCCATAAAAGTACGGTACTGATTCATGTCCATGCGTTTTGGCATATTCAAAATCAGCTCCTTTACCTCTGCTTCTCCCTGTTCTTTCCGTTTTGCATACAATGGTTCTAACATGGGCTGCTTTTCTGCTTCGGGCAAATCCGCTTTTTCAATTTCCTGGATTACCCGCTGAATCCTTGCATAATTTTGCCCTTCACAGCTATCCGCCAGTTTACGGATCTGCTCCCACTTCCTTTGTGCTTCCTTTTTTTCAATCACCTGCAAAAACGGCTCTTTCTCCGCATCAGACAGGCTCCGTTCTGTTCTGATTTCCCGTTTTAACTCTGCTGTCTGCGAAGGCGAAAGCCGATCCAGCAATTCACATCTCGCCTGAAACCGTTTTTTTGCCGCCTCCCGCTTTGCCGCAGAAACTGCTTCCTGCCGTCTGTCTGCCTCTGCGCCTTCTTTTACCGATACGCCTGCCAAAGCACCTGCTTTTGACGTTACCTGTCTGCCTGCTCCCGGCTCTTTCCCGGCTCCAGACGGCCGATCCGCCTCTGGCCTGGCGCCGGCTTTTCCCTGCTGTCCAAGGTCCCTTCCATATATGCCAGCCGCTGTCTTGCCGCTTCCGGGGGCAGCAGCCTGTTTCTGCTGATTCTTCCCCTCTGCCGCCTTTAAAGCAGCCGCGTTCCGCCTGCCCGTCTCCCGCCGGAGGGAATTCTCAAACCGCTGCACACTTTTCGCCGGATAAAATCCTTCTTCTATTTTATCCTCCATTTCCTGCAGTGCATCGTCTGACAAATCCTCCATATGACCGCAGAGCTCCTCAAGCGGCTTTTCCTGTTCCTGCTGCCTATGCTGGTTACTGTCCCTCTCAAACTTATTAAAATTATGGTTCGACACACGATCTCCCTTCGCCCCCAAAAGTTCCAGGTAGTCCTCATATGCCCGTCTGTCTTTCAAAAACTCCATACCAAAAACGTCCCGCTCGGACAGCAGCAGACCCGGCCTAGGCGTATAAAAGCAATTACACTTGCTGCAGGTATACGCCCTTGCTAAAAGCACCGCCCCCTCAGAAGTCTCAATCCGAAATTCATTCCCTTCCGGAAACACAGTCATATGCAAATGACCTTTACATTTCGGGCACTGAAATCCTACCATATAGAAATTATTGCCAAGCCGGTTCTTCTGCCGATCCTCAAAGGTCGTTTCTGTCTTTACAAACACGGCCCTGTCCGTCTTCCAGACCAGATTATGCCATAGTCCGGCGGAATCCTCCGAATCCCCGGTATGTTCCACCGGCTTCTCCTCTTCCGCATCAATCGCATACTGAACCACATCTTCGTAACTCAGACGAATCCCATTCCGGTAAAACCGAAAATTTTCACTGGAATACCCAGGCTCAACCGACAGCTCCCGCAGCACATCTAAAAACAGCAGATTCAACGCCGCATAATCCTGATCCACCTTAATTCCCCGGATCAACCCCCACTTTCCAAATGCATACAACACCATATTCAGCACATTCTGTACTTTAATATGGTTCTCTACCCCATGAATTTCCTCTTCCTGTACCGGAATATCAATCAGATTTGTAATCAGCTGCCGTGTCTCAAAATTAAAAAACAACGATCTTACCCTTCCATGAAGAATCAGATAATCTCCAATTACCACAAACTGGCCATTCCATTCCACAGGCTCCTTTATCGTCTGGATTAATTTCTCAAAGGTCGCTTTCAGTTCCGGATTTGTCTTCAGAATGATCATGCCGTTTTCACACCTTTCTTTGCTATCTATTTACTATAACCCTACCTGTTATATCGGTCAAGCGCCAGACTTTATAAACTTTTTATAATTACGAAACCCCTTGATTTTTCAGGCTTTTTTCATTTTTGTTAGCACTCATTTGTGAGGAGTGCTAATTTTTTGTTGACTTTTTCAATTTGCAGTTATAATATGTAACCCATAGGATAAATCCCCGCCCCATGCATCGAAGCTGGCGGCAATGCAAAAAAGATCAAAAAGAATTTCAAAGGAGTGTAAATTATGGCAGAAAAACATGGTACTCTATCAATTAACAGCGACAATATTTTTCCGGTAATCAAAAAATGGCTCTATTCCGACCACGATATTTTCTACCGTGAATTAATTTCCAATGGCTGTGACGCCATTACCAAATTAAAAAAACTGGATATGCTGGGCGAATATGAGCTTCCGGAAGACTACAAACCCAAAATTGAAATCGAAGTAGATCCGGACGCCAAAAAACTGACCATTACAGACAACGGCCTTGGTATGACTGCTGAGGAAGTAGAAGAATATATCAACCAGATCGCCTTTTCCGGCGCCAACGATTTCCTGGAAAAATATAAGGATAAAGCCAATGACGATCAGATTATCGGCCATTTCGGACTGGGATTTTATTCTGCATTTATGGTCGCGGACGAAGTGCATATTGATTCTCTCTCCTTCCAGAAAGGTGCTTCTGCCGTACACTGGGAATGTGACGGCGGCACAGAATTTTTCATGGCAGACGGAATCAAAGAAGAAGTTGGAACTACGATCACATTGTTCCTGAACGAAGACTGCCTGGAATTTGCCAATGAATACCGCGCAAGGGAAGTCATTGAAAAATACTGTTCCTTTATGCCGGTAGAAATTTTCTTAAAGAAAGCAAATGCAGAACCTCAGTATGAAACCATCGATCCGGCGGACAAACTGGACACCGATACGGTAGTAGAAACCATTATCGAAGAAGCCAAAACAGAAGAAAAAGAGAATGAGAATGGCGAAAAGGAAATCGTAGAAGTTTCCCCGAAAAAAGAAAAGCTGAAAATTGTAAAACGTCCTGTCCCGTTAAACGATACCACGCCTCTCTGGGGTAAAACGCCAAAAGACTGCACAGACGACGATTACAAAGCTTTTTACCGCAAAGTTTTTATGGATTACAAGGAGCCGTTATTCTGGATTCATCTGAATATGGACTATCCGTTTAACTTAAAAGGAATCCTTTATTTCCCGAAAATCAATACGGAATACGATTCCATCGAAGGAACGATCAAACTCTACAACAACCAGGTATTTGTGGCGGACAATATCAAAGAAGTAATTCCAGAATTTTTAATGCTGTTAAAAGGAGTGATTGACTGCCCAGATCTGCCTTTGAACGTATCCAGAAGCGCTTTGCAGAACGACGGATTTGTAAAGAAAATTTCAGATTATATCACGAAAAAAGTTGCAGATAAACTGATTGGCATGTGCAAAACGGAAAAAGAATCCTATGAAAAATACTGGGATGATATTAGCCCGTTTATTAAATTTGGCTGCTTAAAAGATGAGAAATTCTGTGACAAGATGAATGATTACATTCTGTTTAAGGATATCAATGATAAATACCTGACACTGCCGGAATGGATCAAACCAGTGGAAAAACCGCAAGACCAAGAGGACGAAGCTTCCGGGGAAGAAACCCCCATTGTAGAGAACGCAGACGGCACCCAGGCAGGTGAAGACACTGCCAGCGAGGAAGAACCCAAAGATGACCGCAGCGTAATTTATTATGTAACGGATATCAACCAGCAGGGACAGTATATCAAGATGTTCAAAGAGCAGAATATGAACGCTGTGATTTTAAACCACAATATCGATACTTCGTTTATCTCCCAGTTAGAACGGCGGAATGAAACATATAAATTTATGCGTATCGATGCCGATCTGACGGAATCCTTAAAAGAAGAAGGTTCCGAAGAAGAGTTAAAGGCTGTCACAGAAACGCTTTCCGAGCTGTTCAAAAAAGCTCTGAACAATGACAAGCTGACTATTAAGGCGGAAAAATTAAAAGACAGCAATATTTCTGCTGTTATCACGCTTTCCGAAGAAGGCCGCCGTATGCAGGATATGATGAAAATGTACGCTATGGGCGGTATGGGAATGGACGCTTCCATGTTTGGCGCAGACCAGACACTGACTTTAAATACCAACCATGAACTTGTAACATATATTCTGGATCACAAAGATTCTGAATATATCAATGATTTCTGCGAGCAGCTGTATGATCTCGCTATGCTCAGCAACCAGCCGCTGTCTCCGGACGCTATGGCCAAATTTGTTGCAAGAAGCAATAAAATTATGATGCTTCTGGCAAATCAGTAATCCAAGAACTGTCTTCGGACAGCCAAAATCTGCAGGATATGGTCTGCTTATCGGATGTTGCAGCTATATCCTGCAGATTTTTGCATTTTAGGGTTCCCAAACGTACCTATCGTCTGTAAGACAGCCGCAGCTTATCGTTCTTTTACTATGGAAAACTGATCTGCCAGCAGTACCCAGTTTGCCCTAAACAGCCGCATAATCTGCCAGTATCCGGCTCCATTCAGGTCATATTCTTTTATCAAATTAAATTTGGCCAGCATACTTCTGACATCTTCAAACCAGACTTCATGGCGAATTCCTGCTTCCTCATAATAAAAATAAGGCGACTGGGCCGTTTCATCATATAGAATTTCCACTCCATGCGCAATCGCGATCTGAACTGCCTCCACAGTTCCAATCGTTTTGGCCTTTGTAACGCCTTTTTCAAAGGGCAGCGGCCAGTCATACCCATAGTTTGGTATTCCCATGCGGATTTTTTCTTTTGGTATTTCTGTGATGGCGTAATCTATTACCTTGCGTACTTGAAACAGTGGAGCGACTGCCATTGGCGGGCCGTATGTGTATTACCATATAAGATATAGATTATATTTCACGTCCTCGCCCCTGTATCCGCCGCCTATTCAGCGGCTTTTTCACGTTTCCTCATCTCCTGCGCCATGTACGCATTCTGTACAATTTTTGATACTTTTTTCAGAATCTTTTCTACTTCCTCGCCAGATACACACTCATCATCAAAAATGCGTACTTTTGTCGGTCCCAGATTCATTTCTTTTACCAGCATTAGCAACACCTTCTTTCTTTATACTGTATTGCATCTGCTTGACTATGTTTCCATCTTCTTTTCTTCCCTTGCTCTCATGATACTTTTGCAGCATCCCGTACAGCAACAAAATCACTCCATCCTTCCGTCTCATAGTCAGACACATTCCTTTTCAGCGCTTCTGTAACTGCCGCTGCCATAAACAGCTTTTCTGGTTTTGAAAACAGACTGCCTTGCCAATAGCCGGGCAAGGCAGTCTGTCTCAGTCATAAAATTATTTTACTTTTGCTTTTTTGGGGCTTGAGAATGCAGTATATACTTTCTTTTTGCTGATCGTCTTATAAGCCCTTACCTTATAATAATAGGTGCCTTTCTTCACATTCTTAAATACTTTCCTTACAGTAGCCGCTTTCTTTATTGTAGCAGCTTTTTTGTATTTTCCATTTTTCTTTTTCCCACGGTAAATCTCATATCCGGAAGCATTTTTCACTTTGTCATAAGAGATTGTCACCGTCTTCTTTTTCACTTTGGTTTTAACTTTTGGTACCGCTAATGTAGTAACTTTTGCTACCTTGCTGTAAGAACCCTTTATTGTATTGTTACAAGCAAGAACTTTGTAATAGACCGTTTTGCCTGCTGCTGCAGATTTATCTGTGTAACTATAGCTCTGTGCATTTGCCTTTGCATTTACAGTACCGATCTTCTTGTAACCCTTGTCACCCTTAGAATAAGAACGGTATATCTCATATTTGGTTGCATGTTCTGCGGGCTTAAATGTTACGCTGACTTTCTTCCCACCCTTCCATGTTGCTTTTACAGAAGTTGGCGTTCCTACTGTCATCGAACCACCGAAAGCTGTTACCAATGCTTTCATAGCATTCTCTAAGTTCGTTTTTGCAGTATCTACTTCATTCTGAGTCACAGAAATCTTTCCGTTGACTTCTTTTGCAGCATCAAGCGCTGCCTTAAAGATCTTCCAGCTCTCTGCCGTATAGTCTTTTTCTGCTTTTTTGTCTGCTTCTGCAATCAAAGCCGCTAATTTGCTCCTGTCAGTTACTTTTACCAGAATATTTCTCAGTGAAGCTTCTGCTGCATCCAGCTTAGCCTGATCCACATAAATACTGTCCCTTACCTCCTTCGCCGCACTAAGCGCTTTCTTAAACGCTCTCCAGCTTTCTGCCGTATAATCCTTTTCAGCCAGTTTGCCTGCAGCTTCTATTGCTGCCTCCAGTTTTGTCCGATCTAAAACTTCCAGCTTCGTAACAGCCTCATCCAATGCTTTCTTTGCAGCATCTACCTCGCTCTGAAGAGCAGTGTCCGCCGCGTTTAATTCTTTTGCAGAATTAAGCGCTACCTGCATTGCACGGAAACTTGTAAAGGAATACTCCTGCTGCACCTTTTTCTCTGCAGCTTCAATGGATGCCGTTAAAGCTTTTTTATCTGCAGCTTTTCCACTTAAAGAATTTACTGCAATATCAAGCGCTGCCATTGCCTGATAAATCTGATCTGCAGTTGCGTTCTGATCCAGTGCGACTGCTGCTGCAAGCGCTGCCTGCATTGCTGCCCAGCTATCTGCATTATAATCTTCTTCTTTCTTAGCCTGAGCCGCTTTTATTGCACTGTCAAGCGTTTCCTTGCTATTGTTGCTTACTTTCCAGCGGTATACGCCAGTACATCCCGCTTCGTCGCCTTCTTCAAGTGTATTGATTGTCATATCAAGTCTAACTGCCGTTGTTGTAATTGTATCAAAACAAATGGTATTATACTGATTAGGCTTTACTGCATCTTCGTAACTGGTTGTCATATTTGCTTTCTTCCATGCTCCAGTATTATCTTTATAAGAAATTCCAAGCGTACCAGGCACTTTCATCCAGCCAGCCGGAGCGATACGCCAGTAAATATCAAACGTATTCATTGTCACCGGTTCGTCCCATGTATACCAGAGATAACATTCACTGCCCATAGGCGTATACCAGTTCACCCATCCTTTTGCATGTCCGGAAGAAGCTGCAGGCTCCCAGTTACTGTTGACATCTTCTTTCATACCATACCAGTTATCATTGTCATTTGCACGGTCAGAAGCAATATCTGCAGAGTATTCCAAATGCAGCGGATCTAATACCGGCGGACGGTAATTCACCCTGATCTCCAAATCTCCGCTTACGTTTTCTACAACGTACATATTATTCTTTACTTTGTCCTGTACCTCCTCACCGTTGATTGTGAGCTTCTTTACGGCATAGCCTCTGTTCGGTTCCATAATAACGACAAGATCTGTGCCGCCTTTTACCATTGCTCCTTTCGCATTCGTGGTAATCGTACCATATGCCGGCGTATTATTTCTTGCGTCTACCTGATACCAATTGCTGCCGTCATCCGGAACAACCGTTACTCTAAAATATGTATGATATGGTTCCGTTGCATACTCCGGCGCAAACATTGGCGCAAACTGATAACCGCCTCCGGAAAGAACCGGGAAACCATTTGATTCATTTGTAGAAACCGTAAAATAATTGCCTAAATTCTCCGGCAGATCTAATTTCTGCCATGCAGTACTTTCATTTTGAGCCGGCATTACAAACGGTCCGTACATAATACTTGCCACCGCCGTGTTCTCAAGTGTATCCGGTGTCTTATCCAGATGAAGCGTATATGGCATTGTAATTTCGATCACATCGTTTGCCTTTACTCCATCAACTGTTACATAGGTACTAACCTCAGCTGAAGTCATCTTTGTCTGGCCATTTACTTTTACTGCAAATCCATTGGTTGCCCAGTACGGCACACGCAGTTTCATATCAAATGCCTTCGCTGTCTGCCCTGCCAGAGCCTGAACGGTCAACTTGGTTGTTGCGGACGGGAAAGTTGTTTCCTGTACTACCTTAACCCCTTTTTCATCCCAGGTAACTGTGGATGGAAGATAAAGTCCTACATACAATGCATCCGCTGTCTTTGCATAAGCTGCTTCCTGATATTTGACATGATTCTCCATACCAGTGCCATGACAGCAGGTAAAGCTGTTATAATCATCTCCAAAATCTCTTACTGTTCCTGGTCCAATCGGAAGCATATATGTCGTTCCGTTGTGCATTTTGTCAGTTACATTCGGCGTCTGGGATGCAAGAATCTGATTATAAAGTGTTCTCTCATAATAATCCATATATTCCGCATTATTCGGATCATAATTATTTAACATCATCGTCAGTTTCAGCATATTGTATGCCGCACAAGTTTCGCAGTTCCTGTCGCCGCTGATATTCGCCGCCTGTTTGTAAGGCTCCGTAAATGCCTCTCCGGTTCCAACGCCTCCAATAGAGTATGCATATCTGGACACTGTCATCTCCCAGAAATTCTTTGCAATATCATAATAATACATATCTGACTTGCCGGATGCCGTTGTTGCTTCATAAACTTTCATCGCACCAATAATCTGCGGAATATGCTGATTTGCATGGCGTCCCTGGATATCATCCAGGTTCTTCACCAGATTATTGAAAAATGTAGTATTATCAAATAATTTAGCAGCTTTCATATAAATGTCTGCATCTGCATCGCCATCTGCTTTTGCATATATATAAAGCTGTGCCAGGGATTCATTCATACCGCCAAACTCACCTGCAATATACATATCCCACATTTTCGTAAGCTGTTCCTGGCTGCATGCGCTCAAACGGTTATATACCCATTTGCCAAGCGCTTTCGCTGTAGCGAGAGCCTCTTTATTACCCGTATATTTATATGCATCCAGAAAACCTGCAAACAATTTGTGCAGCGTATAATATGGCGCCCAGATACCACTTCCCGGCGAACCATAGGGAGCGTATACTTCCAGCAATGCAAACTGATCCGGTGAATATGCGCTGATAAAGCCTTCGCCCCATTCATTGGGATCTGTACTCCAGGTAGCCGTATCCAGTGATTCCTGCATCGTCGGCCCGCTCATCTTAAAATCCGCTGCATTGCCTTTGGATTTTTGCTGCAGCCTGTGAAGCTCACTTACCATCTCATCCAGCTTATCTTTCAGTTCCTTGTCCCCGGTTGAGGCGTAAGCAAGTGCAAGTGCAGACATATAATGTCCGGTTGAATGTCCGCGGAGAAGCCCTGTCGGAGCATCCCAGCCGCCTAATGGCTTTACATCTGCTATTTTATCATTTTCTCCGAATGTCATATAAAAATCATAGAGCATCCGTTTGTTATCCAGTAATTTCAGATAAGCAATATCCCTTTCACGATTCTGTGTCAGGATAGAGCCATCCTTACCTATTTTATCCAATGAAATATCATTTAAATCAAAACTCTCTGACAAGACAGTCTTAACCACTTCTTCTTCTTCAACGACAGTAACGTCTGCCGTTATGGTATCAAACTCCCCAAGTATCTGCCCTGTTACTTGGAATGTACCTGTTTCACTGTATTTTTCCGCTTCAATTTCAGCTGGCCATACGACTTTCATCTTGTCTATGCTGTCATCTGTACGGGTCACCTTTACAAAGTTAGGCAGAGACGGACTGCGCCCTTTCAATGTTGTTACACTGACAGGCTCTATTTTCCGTATTCCGACAGATTCCCGGTATGCCAGTACGGTTACATCAATATTCATAGAAACACTTGCTGTTCCACTGGTAACAGTTGCTGACAGCACACCTTTTTCATTGGCCATTCCGATATCCGGCCGGTTTACCTGTGCGATGATATTTCCGTTTTCATCTTTCTGTGCCGGAATTTCGATAATGCCCTTTTTGCCCTGCCAATTCCAGGCAATTGCAGAACCCCATTCCCCTATTGCAGGAAGCGTAATCGTTTTTTTGATCAGTGAGGAAAGACTTCCTACCGCTTCTTTTGCGGCAGCCATATCATGCTCTGCGATTTTCTGAGCTGAATATTCTTCTGCAACAGTGACTGTAAATGTTTTTGCAGCAGCAGTACCTGTTCCATAGGAAATAGAAGCCGTCAGTGTTCCTGTAACATCGCCAGCCCCATTTTTGGGTCTTGTTACTGTTGCAGTATAGTTCCCATCCTCACCTTTTGCCCCGATGGTAACTGCGCTGTTCTGGCTGGTCCAGGCAATATCAGAGCCATTGACACCCTTAGAAGGAAGCTTAAGATCTGCTATTACTGCCGTTGTATCGCCCAGATTCAGCTCAGCCTGATCTGCTGCAATAATACCGTCATCTGTCACATCATACATTGCTGCAATCTCGTCTGCTGATAATGCACGATTATAAATTTTAAATTCTGCATACTGTCCGGTTGTAGGATCGTCTCCCCACTGGCTGTATGCAATATAGTTCTGAGTCGTATTCCCAAGATCTTTTACAGTAATTCCAGTATCCTTTGTTCCAATCAGTTCTCCATTCTCATATAGAGACATCACAGAACCATCCATAACAACCGTTGTAAGTACCCAGCGGTTTTTGGCAATATTGATAGGATTTCCATTTGCATCCTTGCCTTTGGAAACTCCGATCTCTCCGCTGCCATTATGATTAATATTTACTGCATAGCCTTCAAAGCCGGCATTCCACCCATCTGACAACAAATCAATATAACTTGTTGTGCCGGAACCGAAATCCCAGATTCTCTGGTATCCGTTATTTGTCGTCAGCTTTACCCATGTAGAAATAGTCACCGCATCACATTCACTTAAGATTCCGTCTGGAAGCCATAGAAATGCGCCATCTGCTCCGCCTACTAAATCCAGAGCCTTTACCTGCTTTCCGTAAATGTTGGCATCAATAAGCTCGTATTTCCCGCGGGCGCTTCCGCTGACTGCTTCGATTTCCGCGATATTTCCATGTTTGGAAGCATCCGGTATCTGTGCCGCCTGATCATTCTGTGATACAAAGTCATAATACAGAATCAAATCGTCATTTTCTGCACCAACCGATGAAATTTCCTCTTCTGCGGCTTCTGTGCCTGGCTCTTCTTTCTGAAGATTCTCTGCCTGATCTTCCTCTGCGCCAAACTCCGTCACCTCAGCTGCCATTACCGGCATCCACTGAAATGACATGCCTGTAAACACAAGTGCAAGCGAAAGGACAGATGCCAAAAACCTGTTAAACTGTTTCCTCCCTTTACCCATACTCAAATTTCCTCCTTTTTGATTTTATGCACTCCCAGAATCTTTCCAAATCTGGTCTCCACAGCTGATATTCTGATATCTGCATATAGCTTCAATCCAGGTACAGCCTGTTTGCATATAGCCGTCCACACTGTCAACAGCCTGTTCTGCTAAACCAGTCAGAACTCATTCTGAGCGTACATTATTATGGAATTAATAATATCAGTATATATCCTTTTTCCGCTGAATTATATGGCATATTTTTAACATTGCTACACTATTTTAATTTCAGAACTATCCATATTTACCGAAAATCCGTCGGCACCGTCCCTGTCACTTCACGGAATACTTTAATAAAATAGTTGCTGTTGCTGTAGCCGCATGCTGCGGCAACCTCGCGCACTTTCATATCGGTTCCTTTTAATAGCCGCTTCGCATGACTGATGCGAAAACGTTTTAAAAATACGGAAAAATTGATTCCTACCTCACGCTTAAACAACATACTCAGATATTCCGGGGTAATTCTTAACGCCCTGGCAGTCTCTTCTAACGTTATCCCCTCGTTATAGTGAAGCCTGATATATTCCAGCGCCCTGTTAATATTGTAATTGCTGATCCGTTTATCATCCTGTTCCCCGCAGACAATTTCGCCTGCTTCTATCAGGATTTCATAGAGCTGCTGCCTGCAGTTTGCGCTTAAAATGCGTTCTGCCATATTCTGGCTTTTCAGCTCATAGTATGCATCCGCATTCAAATCTTTTACAATATCATATATATATTGCAGCAGTTTACAAAATGCGTAACGAATATCTTCTGGACTGAAAACACCGCGTATCATATGGCAAAAAAATTTTTCTGCCTGTTCAAGATACTCCTGCCTGTTACATTTTCCCACTGCAATTCCAATCTGCCGTTCCAGAAAAACCGGATATTCCACTTCACTCATGGAAAGTGATTTTTCATCCAAATCACGCAGAATATGCTCTCCGCCAAACGTAAGCCCATACTTCAAATCACTGTGGATTTTCCAGAATACGTCCGTTACTTCTAAAAGCTCTGTAAATCTCCGGCTGATCCACACCGTTTCATCTTTCCAGCGTAAATGAATCATACAGCCCTCAACCGAATCCAGATATTTTGCCAAAAGTTCTGCTTTCCCTTTCAGAAGAACAGACACCAGATGTTTTCTTATGCTTTCAATTTGTACCAGTTCCACGCCAGGCGTTCTTGTCCCTACAGCCATCAGCATATTGCCAGCATAGTCATAGACGTCTTTCTCTTCTTTTGCGATATAACCGACAAGAACCGTATACTGTTCCTCCCTTTTTTTCGGAAACATTCGTTTCAGTGCATCGAGATACCATCTCTCATCATTCCAGAGAAGTCCTTTCAGACATTCCTCAGGTCCGACTTTGACTGTGACGTCTCTGATTTCCTTATCCATTTCTAATACTTCCATTCCCCACACCTTATACTGACTTATCCCACTGTTACTTTTCTTACTTTCGATGCTTTGGACAGCACCTTTTTTCCTGCGGAATCCAGCTTATATGCCTGGACTCTCACATAGTAAGTTCCTTTTTTCATTTTCCTCTGTATCAGCTTATTCTTCGTAATGAACTTGGATTTTACTGATTTTTTAAATTTATTATCTTTTGACCAGGCCACTTTATATCCGCTGCCGCCGGAAACTTTTTTGACAGCGACTGTCATCTTTCTTCCTTTTACCTTTACAGAAGAAACCGATGGTTTTTTTACGGTTACTTTTGTCCACTTTACCTTCAGCTCCAGATTGGACGTAACAGCCGATGACAGCGCAAAGCGTTTCCCTCCGCTCGTCCAGCCGGAACATATATAACCGTTCCGGACCGGTATGGGAATATCAGATGCCAAAAGTGTTTCCCCTTCTTTTACAGTTACGACTTTACGCTTCGTCTTATTTCCACTTAAATAAATGAATGTCACCTGAAAGTTTTTAACCTCTGTTTCTGAACCAGGATTCTGCGCATTATCAGAACCCCCTGGATTTGGAGGCGCTGGTATGTCTGGCTCCTGCGGTTCCTGCCCATCTGAACCTCCCGGATTTGGTTTTTCCGGATTGGGATTCTCCGGATCTTTGGAATCTTCTTTTGGGGTCCAGGCTGCCTGTAATTCAAGATCTGCCGTAATCGGCCGGGTCAGATCTACGTCTGTATCCCCGCTCTTCCACCCGGAAAATATATATCCTTCTTTCTGCGGCACAGGGATTTCAGCCTCCGCTATCCGGCCGCCTTTTTTTACAGCGGCAATTTCCGTTTTTTCCAGACCGCCTTCTTCATAGCTAAATGTCACACTGCAGGCGTATACAAAATTATTGGGCACAGTTCCATTCTCCCAGGGCTGCGGCAGATAAATATCCTCCGGATAAATCGCAGCCAGAAAATCATATGCATCCCTGTCATAGACCTTCAATTCTATGCGGGTATTGATAGGCCCCCGGACGCCGTCCACTTCACCGTCCCAGGTATCGTCCATGGCGTTAAACCACATCGCGGAAAGTGTCGCAAAATACTCATCCTCATTGGAACCGGCATAGGTATTGGCCCACTTGCCTGCACCTGTGGATTTCTGATAAATCCTGGTCCATTCCTTCTGCTGTTCCTCTGTGAGCCCATAATATTTGACCGTATGCCCAAATTCATGCACTAAAATACTTTCATCCCGGTAACCGGTCGTATAATCCCCCGTTCTGAAACGCAGTACGTTGGCATCTTTGATAGAGGCAAGCGGCGGTCCTCCAAACCCTTCCACATACAGATAATTCTCGTCATATGTATAACGGTGTTCCGGAATATCATAGGCAATATTCCCTTTCCCATAAACACCCAGCATACAGCCGGACGCTCCCATTCGTTCCGCCATCCGTTGATTATTCAGAACTACTTCCAGCATCTCTTTTGCCTTGTCCATAGCCGCATCGCTTACCGTCTCTGAACCAAGTACTTTTACCCCACAGGCAAGCGTCCGCTGCTTCCGATAAAACGGTATATAAGAACCCACAGTAATCACTGCTTCGTCTGCAAAAACGCCTCCTGCATTTTTTACCGCCTCCCCTTTCACAGTCACCTTTATCTCCGGCAGCTCCGTGGAAGTCTGCAGTTTTTCATTTTCACCCATCTGTTCGATCTTCTGAATCGGATTTTTCAGACGAATTGACGTCTTCTGGTTATAGTAAACAATCGGCCCCTCATACCAGCTGTTGTAAAGAGGATTGTCCACACCACCCACTGTAACAGTAAAATGTCCCTCATCCTGCGGTCCTGCTCCCGTGACCTCCTGGCTCCAGTAAAGCTCAATGTCACGACTGTTAATCAGCCTTGCCTCCACAACTTTTGGCTTGTCCGACGCAGCCTCCCTTACCGCGCCGGCCGGTTCCTGCGCTGCAATATCCGACGGCCAAAAACTGCCGATAAAAACGAATACCGCCGCAATCATCGCCATACATCCCCTACGGTTTTGATACCCCATACATTCCTTCTCCTTTTCTTAAATTTGTGCTGATTTTGCAAATAATTTAATTATTTTTGCAATTTCTGATCTTTAACACACTTTATCATATTTTATATGATAATGTCAAAAAGAATGCTGGGTTTTAACACAGACAAATAGCAGTTCGGTTACATTTCACACCCACGCCAGTTTTGGCGAATATTTCGTATCATCCGGTGTGAAATGCAACGCCTGCAAGGAAGAGCCAGAGCATTTTGGAGCGGCGTACATCATAAGATGTGCTTTCTGCCCTGAATGCCTCCGGTTCATTCCAAAACCAGTACTACATAAGAAGGATTTAACGTGAAAATATATGACTACGAAGGAAAAAAGAATATTTGCGGCAATAAAATCCGGCTTGCCAGATCCAGCAGGCGGATGTCACAATCCGAACTGGCTGCGAAAATGCAGACAGAAGGCATTACGCTTGAACGTGACAGCATCAGCAGAATTGAAATCGGCGCCCGGTTTGTCGCTGATTATGAACTGATGACTTTTGCTAAGGTTTTAAAAGTGAATCTTGAATGGCTGCTGGCAGAGCAGAACGATGTCAAAACGGATATCTAGCTGCCGGAAAGATATTTAGCATAAGCCCACAACTGATTGGAACACAGATATATACGCCAATCAGTTATGGGCTTATGTTCATGTCTGGATTCAAGTATGTCCATCCACAGGCTGTTATTTTTATACCCATTTTTGCATAACCATTTACAAAGGAGTGATCGTATGAGCCAAACCCTAAATCCAAACGGAACCTACTATGCATATCTGCGCAAAAGCCGCGCTGACCGGGATGCAGAAGCGCATGGAGAGGGTGAAACACTTGCCCGCCATGAACATATGCTGCTGGAACTGGCCGGACGGCTTCACATTACAATTTCCAGATTCTACCGGGAAATCGTTTCTGCAGAAACCATTCAGGATCGCCCTGCCGTTCGTGAACTGCTGCAAGATATCAGCAATGGCCATTGTGACGGTGTTCTTGTGGTTGAAGTAGAACGTCTTGCCCGCGGTGATACAAACGATCAGGGAACTATCGCCAAGTGCTTTAAATTCTCTGAAACGCCCATCATCACCCCTGCCAAAATCTATGATCCAAACGATGAATTTGACGAAGAATATTTTGAATTCGGTCTGTTTATGAGCCGCAGGGAATACAAGACCATCAACCGCCGCATCCAGCGTGGGCGCACAGCATCCGTAAAAGAAGGAAAATGGATTGCCAGCACTGCGCCCTATGGATACGAACGTGTCAAACTAAAAGAAGATAAAGGCTATACGCTCAAAATCCTGCCGGAACAGGCTAAAATCATCCGGCTTATTTACGATTTGTACCTGAACGGCGAAGTACAGGAAGACGGCAGCAAAAAGCGGCTCGGGCATTACCTCATCTGCAAAAAATTAGATTCCATGGGCATCCGGCCTGCAAACAGTAAACAGTGGTCCCCTTCCTCGATCAAGGATATTCTGAACAATCATACGTACATAGGGAAAGTCTGCTGGGGAAAAGAAATACAACGAAACGTTTTTGAAGACGGCAAAGTGAAGAAAATACGTGAAAAAAACTCAGATTTTCAAATATACGATGGCCTCCATCCGGCCATTATTGAAGAATCTGTCTTCTGGCAGGTGCAGGCTCTAAAAGAAGCAAGGCCCATTTCTCCAGTTGTCAGCAATAAGATATTAAAAAACCCTCTCTCCGGCATCCTCCGATGCGGTAAATGCGGCTCTCTTATGACCCGTGTAAAAAGCAGCACAAAAGATAACTATTACAGCCTTATGTGCCCAAACCGCAGCTGCAGCAATGTTTCCGCTCCATTGTACCTCTTAGAGGAAAAAACCATAGAATCCTTAAAAAACTGGCTGGATGGGTATCATCTCACCTATGAGAATATCAATGTCATCTCCCTTGCAGATGAAATTTCTATTAAAGAAGACGCCCTCCGTAACTGTGAAACAGAACTGCAATCCCTTCAGGAACAAAAAAAACGCACCTATGACCTTTTAGAACAGGGCGTCTATACGGTAGACATTTTCCAGGAACGGCTTGCACTGCTTACAGACAAAATCAGCGCATCCGAACAGAAGCGGCTGCGATTACAAAACAGCCTCAGACAGGATCGAAAAACAGAATATGACATGTCTTCTTTTATTCCCAACGTGCGTCATGTGATAGAAGCTTATCGAAATACGGAAGACGCCTCCGCCAAAAACGAACTGCTGAAAAATGTGCTCAGCCATATAGATTATATCAAAGACGCACCGAATAAAAAGTTTCAGCGCAACAATGCAAACTTCCAGTTAGATGTATTCCCAAAGCTCCCGGAATACAAAAATTTATAACCTATATCTTATACAGGACTATGTATACCCCCATTCATACGTCATAAGCAACACATAATCCGCCGCCTCTCCCAATCCTCTGTAATCTTTTCCCTCATACAGCAGTCCCTTCTGATCTGCAGACTGCTTTGGCGCAAGCGCAACCGAAGTCTGCTTTCCAATACTGCGCATAGCCTCTGCCACGCGCCAGACAAACGCCGTAAAAGCATCCCGATCTTCCGCCAGGATATATTCAAAATCAATATCCACTCCGGCATACCCTTTCTGGTTCACGATCTCCACCAGTGCAGCCGTAAGATTCGCCGAAGCCTCTTCTGACTGTACCACAGTATGAATCAGGAAATTATTAAACTGCCCGTCTTCTCCAAACGGCGTCAAAGTCAAAATCGGCAGCGCTCCAAACGTATATGCCTGTTCAATCATAAAGGTATCATCCAATGCCGGATCAATCAGGCTCCCCTCCGGTGTAAATCCATAAGAAAACACCGACAGTTCTGTCAGATATGGCAGTGTCTGCCGCAGTATCCAGTCATTGATATAGGGATAAGCATACCCGTTAATCCGGGCAGCCGGCCGCTCAAAATCTGCAGCATCGCCAGGGATCAGCAGAGACTGGCCGATTGCCAGAGGATAAGGAGCAAAAATCTGATTGATATAAGTCAGCTCTTCTGCCGGAACCTGATATGCTTTTGCTATCTGATCCACGGTATCCCCCGCTTTCACAACATAAATTTCCATAGAATTTCCAAAAAAGTTCTTTTTTTCATCATATGCGGCAAATCTGGAACTGCAACCAGAGATTGTTATGGATTCCCTGACATGAATTTTTATATCCTGCGCAGACTAAACAATACCTGAACATGTAAAGCCACAGTTCAGGTTTTATAATGCTTAAAACCAATATTCAGAAAGGGAATACTATGGATGAAAAAAGTCTAAACCAGGCAGCAAATCTCCGTCTGTCCTCCGTTTTCCACAATGGAGGTTCCAAAAACAGAAATCTGCCGAATATTGAAGATCCGGATATAGAAACGGAAAAACCGCCAAAAGATACACTGGAAAAATTAGGCGACCTTCGGATCTGGCCGCCCACATTATTATAAAACAGCTTCCTAAGCTCTGCATTTCATTCCGGCCGCACAGGTAAACGTCCCTACATTGCAGCCGCATTTTAGAGCCAATACGTTTGCAAAAAGCGAACCGGAACGGCATGCAGAGATGTCAGTTCAGCGCCTCTTCTATCGTTTCAAAAAAACTGTCTGTTGTAATACTTCCATCCGTAACCAGCACAATATCATCCCAGGCTTCTTGATTTAGCTCTGAAGAAAGCCCGGAAACAAATTCTTCGTAGGTATCATCAAATGCCTCTTTTTCCCTTGCTTCTACAATTTTGAATTTATTGGCGTCCGTCAGCTCTTCATTAAACTTGTTGATGCATTTCATAAAATAAAAACCCTCATCGGCCGGAATACAGGAAGAAACTTCTTCATTATCCAGCTCAAACGCCTCGTTCTCCACTTCCTTTGGCATCTCTCCTCTGCCAAATGTAATCTCTATTGCAGGTTTCTGGTTATAATTGCTTGCAACCGCTGAAAAATCTTCTCCTGCCTCTAATTTAGCCGCCACTTCATCTGCCTCAGCCTGATTTTTTACATAAATCTGCATCGCTTCCATAATTCTAGCCTCATCATCACTGACCTCTTCGTCTACCCCTTCCGTCAGAACATGATACACTTTACTGGCCAGGGCATAATCTTCGTACATCGATACAACATCCGCTTCGGCCGCGCCGGTAAATGCAAGCTCTTCTTCATTCAAAGACTGATAATAAACTTTCGCCGCCTCTTTGATATCCTGCTTTTCCTCCTGGGAAAGAGAAATATCCTGGTTTTTGGCCAGAAGCTCCATACAGACAATTTTCGTCATTTCCGAAAGCGTGATCTCTTTGATATATTTTCTCAGCTTTTTCTTCTGAAACCCCTGTTCCCACAGATCGATTCCATAACTTTTCCCATACATATTCTGATAATTAGCCAGATACAGCTTTGCCTGCGGGAGCGTGCAAATCTCACTTCCGATTTTAAAAACTTCCTGGCTTTCCAAACCATTTGTAATCGTTACCTCTCTGCCGCCGATACTGCAGCCGCAGAAAAACAGCGCAGATACAAGCAATCCTGTCAGCGCCCTGATTCTATTCTTCATACGTATCCCATTCCAATCCTGTTCTTCATAATCGTTCAGATATGCCAAACAAGCTCTAACCTTCCACAACCAGATATCTTCCATCCGGCAGTGCAAAAACTTCGCTGGCTTCTTCCAGCTCCTGATCATCCATGCCGGAAATATCCATGCCTTCCTCTTCAAAATAGTCTTTCACTTCCTGCAGATCCTGGCATACAACTGCCAGGCAGTCCTCCAGGAAAGCCTCCGCTTCTTCCAGATTGGAAGCTACCTCTTCCCGGAACAGCTGCCGCTGCTTCTTTAAAAAAACTTCCAGACATTCCATATCATACGTTCCTGTTTGCATAACATCCCCTCGTTTCGTTTTTTATAAAACTACTATAGTACGTTTTTCCCAAAATAGCAATGCCTATGTTACACATCCCGCCTGGGTGTGAAATGCAACAGGCAGCATACCCTTGTTTTTCAGTTCCTGATAAACAGATGCCACCGGAAGGCCGACTACATTATTATAATCTCCATGTATCTTTTGGATAAAAACGGCGCCCCGTCCCTGTATCCCATAGGCGCCGGCTTTATCCATCGGTTCCCCCGTCGCTATGTACAGGCGGCGCTCCTCTTCGCTTACCGGATACATGGTTACTTCCGTTTCCTCATAAAAACCATAGGATTCACAGACATCCCGTTTTCTGCGGATCAGAGTCACTCCTGTATACACTTTATGGCTGTTCCCCTGCAAACGCGAAAGCATACAAAACGCATCTTCTGTATCCTTTGGTTTGCCCAGAATCCGGCCATCTAGAACTACCACTGTATCCGCCCCTATAATAACCTCAGGCACATCCAATCCTGCCCGTTTTTCTGCGATTTCCATCGCCTTCTGCCAGGAAAGATCCATAACAGCATCTTCTGGTTTTTCAAACCGGATCTTTTCCTCTTTGCAGGCAGGAATCACCTCAAAAGAAAGCCCTATCTGCTGCAGTAATTCTTTTCTCCGCGGCGAAGCGGACGCTAAGATATAATTCATTTTTTTCACACCTCAATTTCCCGATTCAGACAAAAGGAGTAGAGCACCTTCTGTTTCACACGTTTCCCCAGATTGCCTTCCAGCGCTGTCTGATAAAGCTCAAGCTGCTTTTGGTAGCGTTTCACCAGTTCCTCTGCGTCTGTTACAAAGTCCGTTTTATAGTCCATCAGCACGATTTCTTCGTCTTCGATAAAAAACACATCGATAATCCCCTGGACAAGCACCATCGTATCGCTCCCGTCCCCTTCAATTTCATCCGCAGGACGCCCCATCACAAAAGGCTGTTCGATATATAATTCCCCGCGCTCCTTTGCCGCTTTCATCCGCAATGCAAGATCGGAACGATAAAAAGAAAGCAGTTTTTTCCTCTGTAATAATTTGCACATTTCATCTGTCAGCCGCCCGTCTTCTACAATCCGGCGCAGCTGTGTTTCCAATGCCGTTGTCAAATCTGAGTTTCCAGCCAAAAGTTCCACCGGCAGGCATTCTGCCGCCCGGTGCATCGCACTTCCCCGCAGTGCGCCCTGATTCACCTTGCGGCCGCCATATCGTATATCCGTCCCTAAGACTTCCGCTTCATCCGATTCGGATTCTATTTTTGCAAACTGCGGTATATAGGGAATCATCTCTTCTTCCGGAAACGGCAGTTCCGCCTGCTCCTCTTCTTCCAATACGGATTCTATTGCCCGGTGCTTTAATTCCGACACAGAATATTTTACCCGCCGGTTGGTTTCCAATACATCCGGGTAGCGATACGACAATTGTTCTCTTACATAAGCGTCTGCTTCTTCATCCACACGGGAGGCCTGATACAAAAGTTCTCCCGCCCCGGCCAGATCTGCCCACTGGCTTTTTGCTTCTTCTACCACCAGTTCCTGTGCGCCCCAGACCTGGATCTGCCCGCCGTCTCCTGACGCAAGCATGGCCGGAAGAATCCAGTCCAGAAAACAATTCGCCCCGGCACGCCTGGTAAACGAGATTTCCGCCCCTTCGGGATACTGCATCTGAAACTTATTAAGCTTGGTTCTGATATCCTTTGCGGCGCCTGTGATAATCAGTTTTTCCCTGGCGCGGGTCAGAGCGACATAAAGCACCCGCAGCTCTTCTCCCTGATTTTCCAGCTCAATTTGTTTTGCCGCCGCCTTTTTATAAAGGGTTGCGCCCCGTACCCGCAGCTTGGGATCGATAAAATCCATAGCGACGCCAAGCTCCGGATGAATCACCAGCCTGTTTCTGCCATCCATTCGGTTAAACTGCTTTGCGGTTCCGCTTAAAAAGACAATCGGAAATTCCAGCCCCTTACTTTTATGAATCGTCATAATCCTTACGGCATCGGCATTTTCACTGACAAGTTCCGCCTCTCCATAATCTACCTCATATTTCTGCAATTTATCCATATACCGGATAAAATGAAACAGTCCCTGATAACTGGTTTGCTCATAAGCCGCCGCTTTTTCCAGCAGCATCTCGATATTGGCTTTCCGCTGCGCTCCTTTTGGCATAGCCGCCGCATAGCGCGCATAACCGGTATCATCCAATATCCGGTATAAAAGTTCATGAATCGGAAGCTCTGTCACAAGCTCCCGGTACTCGGATAATTTCTGCAAAAACCGGTTCAGTTTCTCAGAAACCTCTGCTTCAAGCTGCGGATCTGGCTCTAGTACACAACAATGGAACGGTCTTTTTCCCCCTGCCGCTTTTATAACCGCCAGCTCTTCCGGTGAAAATTCCCCTGCCGGAGAAATGGCCGACCCCAGCACTGCAGCCAGCGGAATATCCTGTCTGGGATTATCCAGAACACGCAGCATACTGAGAATTGTCTGTATTTCCAGAGCTTTAAAATATCCCGTTCTGGACGTGGCATGTACCGGAATCCCGTTTTTTTCCAGCACTTCCAGAAACGTATCCGCATATGTCCCAAAACTGCGCAGCAAAATCACAATATCAGAATACTTCACATCCCGCAATTTACCAGTTGATTTATCGGTTACCTTAAACCCGCCGTATGGCATAGAGGGATCCCCGGAGGGGGTTCCCTTGAATCCGCCGTATGGCTTCCGCATCATCTGCCGAATCCTTGCTGCCACAATCTCCGCTTCCAGCCGGACAGGATCTGAAAGTCCGGCTTCATCCATCAATTCGTTACTGCTGTCTGCCACGATACATTCCGCTTCCATCATTTCACAATCCGGAAAAACCGCGCCCGGATAAAGCGCCGTGTCCTCCTCATATGCCACATTTCCAAGATCCGCTTTCATAATTTTATAAAAAATATGATTGGTCAGCGCAAGGACTTCCCTGCGGCTTCTGAAATTCCTGCGAAGTTCAATCTTCTGACAGGACGATTCTTCTGTTGTATAGGTATTATATTTTTCCATAAACAGCTCCGGCCTCGCCAGACGGAACCGGTAAATGCTCTGCTTGACATCTCCTACCATAAACCGGTTAAAGATACCGTCTTTTTCTCTGGAAACTGCTCCAAGCAGGCTCTCCTGCACCAGGTTACTGTCCTGGTATTCATCCACCATAACCTCTTCAAACAGAGAACGGCACAAACGGGCGGCCTCCGTAGGCTCTTTTGTCTCTTCATCCAGCAGGATCTTAAGCGCGAAATGTTCCAGATCGTTAAAATCCAGAATATTCTTCTCCCTCTTTTTCGCGTCAAACGCATCCAGAAATTCAACCGTCAGACGCACAAGTTCCGACGCTACCGGAGCCATGCCACAAAGCCGCTCTACTATCTCTGCTTCTCCTGCAAAAAAGAATCCTTCCTTTACCTTTTTGATCGTCCCCTTGATCTCATCCCTCTGCTCTTTCATAAGTTCCAGTTTTTCTTCACTGCCGTCATAGCCCCGTTTTGACGGAAGCCTGTCAAAATTGACAGCCGCAAGGGCTGCGGACAACGTCCGGTAATCTTTTGCCTCCGCCAGATGGCGCATTTGAAGCAAATCCCGCTCCGCCGCCTCATTCGCATGATACGGGCCATCCGAATCCGATGTCAGTATTACATTCTTCTTGGCCAGCTCCACAAGATTTGCGCAGATTTGCTGCAGATACTGCATCAGGGATTTCATCCAGGATTTCTGCTCTAACTCCTCAAAATCCGCAAACTGATACTGGGAAGCAGCGCCCGAAAGCCACTCCTTAGGCCAGGGATTGCTCATGGCAAACTGGTACAGTTTCAGTATAATATCCTTTAACCCATCGTCTTTTTTGCCAGTTGCAAAGCATTCCACAAACTGCAGAAACGCTTCATCCCCGATTTCATAATTCCGGTTCAGCACATCCGCTACAACGTCTTCCTTCAGAAGATTCAGTTCGCCTTCCTCTGCAATCCTGAAATTCGGTTCGAGATCCACACGATGAAAATAATCCCGGATTAAATGCAGGCAGAAGCTGTGAATCGTCGTAATCTGCGCATAATGCACCAGTGTCGCCTGACGCATCAGATGGCTGTCCCCCGGGTTTTGCTCTAAAGCGGCATCAATAGCGCTTCCAATTCGCTCCCGCATCTCCGCCGCTGCCGCTGAGGTAAACGTCACAATCAGCATACGGTCAATATCCACCGGGCGCTGTTTATCCAAAATTCTGTTGATAATGCGCTCTACCAGAACCGCCGTCTTCCCGGAACCGGCAGCGGCTGATACAAGCAGATTCCGATCCCTTGTGGTAATTACCTGCTTTTGTTCTTTCGTCCAGTCCATACCCTGATCTGTCAGCTCCTTTCCTTATACCCGCCATATGGCATAGAGGGATCCCCGGAGGGGGTTTCCTTGTTTTTGCCATATGGCATAAAGGGATCCCCGGAGGGGGTTTCCTTATGAAATTCCTGCTTAATTTCTTCCTCAGAAAGCTCATTGAGCCTGCGGAATCCAAATCCCGGCACTTTTGGATCAAACTGGCAGACCGCCCCAAATTCACAATAATCACATCCGGTAGTTCCCGCCAGCGCATAGGGCGCCGTACTGATATCGCCCTGCATCATACGCTGTCCCAGACGCAGAATTGTCTCATTGACATATGCAAAAAGCGCTCCAAAATCCCTTGCAGAGATCGTTTTAGACGCTTTTTTCAGTGAACCGTCCTTGTTCTGGCCCACCGGAATCACATTGGAATTGATGCTGCCCGCACCTTCCAGGGAAATATCCAGATTTTCCAGGACTTCCCTGTCATCATTGACAATCCCGTTTAACCGCAGTTTCTTGAAAATTTCTGCTTTCAGCAGTTCTTCCTCCATCTCATCATCCGATTCAACCATCGGATCGTTCACATGATAATAGAAAATTCCAGCCGGAACTACTGATAAATCCGGATGCTGCCGTTCCATCAGCTCAAGCGCCGCATTCATATATACTACTAACTGCAGCTGTAAACCATAATAGACGTTTAAAAACTGAAAACTGGTATTGCCCGATTTATAGTCAATAATCTTCACATACAGCTTGTCCTCTTTTTCACAGGTGTCAATCCGGTCAATTCGTCCCCGAAGATGCATTTTTTCTTCTTCACTCAGCTGAAAATTCAGCGACTGAAAATCATCCGCATAGGTAAACGAAACCTCAAAACGCTCCGGTGTAAACCTTCCCTGCCTGACCTGATAGAGCAGTGCGCTTACCGTCCGTTTTAAAATACGGTACATCCGCTCTTTTGCATAGCTGCTTCTGGCATTTTCATACAGTGCAATATTGTGGTTCGCCCCCGCCGCCTGCTCCATAGCTTCTTTTAACAGCTCGTCACTTTCTTCTTCCGTAATGGTAAACCAGCTGAAATTCTTCTTCTGTAACCCTTCCGCATACTTTTCCAATACTTCATGAAAGATATTTCCAATATCCACAGCAAAGAATCCGCTCTCGATCCGCTCCCGTAATTCCAGTCCGTAGGTCAGGAAATGAGAAAACGCACAGGATGCAAACGCTTCCAGCCTTGTCACACTGTTTTCCAGCACAGTACCATAGAGCGCCTTCGTTACAGCAGCGGAAATCGGCGTATCTTTATGGGAAAACCCTGCCGCAGCCAGCAGTCTCCTGGTCTCTCCCTTCCATCTTTCCTGATTTTCATACCAGCGGCAAAGCGCCGCCCAATACCGCCGCTCTGTCTCGTCCAGCTTCTGGTCTGCCGCTTGTTCCATGTCTTCAATCAGCAGAGCCCTTGCGCTTTTTGCCGTTACAATCCGGTCTTTGAAGGATTCCTCGTCTACCTCATTTATCGTAAGATCCGGATACAGATGTAAAAGTGTATGAATTAAATACGCACTGCGCATCGCTTTCCCTTCCCCGTTGACTCTTGCATAGGAAAGATACAGCTTCTCTGAAGGTTTCGTCAGGTTCAGATAGAGGTAAAATTTCTGGATAAATGTCTTTTCCCGAACCGTAGGCGCAAGCTCTAACTGCATACTGCCAAGCATCTCCCGCTCCGCCTGTGAGAGAATTCCGTCGCTTCCCCCCGACTTGGGAATCACACCGTCATTCACTCCGACGAAAAACAGCGCCCTGACATGATTAAGGCGGGTACGCTCGATATCCCCAAACACAACCCGGTCATATCCCGGCGGTATAATGCCTACCTTTGCCGCTTCGTAACCCGCATCCAGAATACGCGCATATTCTTCCAAGCTGATTACTTCACTGCCCAGCAGTTCCACTAATTTGTCAAACAGATTCATAACAATCTTATAGATCTGGGCATATTCTTTGGCATTCTTTAAATCTCCGGCGGCTTCATACGCTTCTTCTTTCCGCTTCAGCAGGCGTTCCGTATCCCGATCGCAGATAAAACAGTACAAAGCCCTCGTCTGCTGCTCCACAGTAGCTGTTTTTTGCATCAGCGCCTCACGCAGACTGGTAAACTGCCCTGCCACCTGCTGCCGGATTTCATTTACCCTTACTAAGCCTTCCGCATCATAGCCCTTCGGCAGCCAGGAAAAATTCTCGCTCCATTTCCGGTATCCCCGGACGCCTGCAGCAATACAGTAATTTTCCAGAATATCCACATCGTCCCGCGCAATCCCGGAAAGCCCGCTCCGCAGATACCGGAATATACTTTCCATTGTAAAATCATAACGGATCACTTCAATCACTGCCCGCAGAAATTCAATAAACGGATGATACACAATCGTCGTTTTCTGATCTAAAAACAACGGGATATCATACTCTAAAAACACTTCCTTCGCATAATTGGCATAACCTGGCAAATCGCCGCAGACAACGGCAATCTCCCGATAATAATATCCCTGCCCACGCACAAGCTTCTCAATCTGGCGTGCTGCATAATGAAGCTCTTCCCTGGGATTTTTCAGGCTGCTGATAAAAATATCCTGTTCCTGTTCTTGAAACCGATAAGACTTCCCCTGGCTGCGAAACAGATTCTGTTCCAGAAAATAAAGCATCTTCGAGCCATGAAAACGGCTGTGTTCTGTAAATGCAATTTGTATCGGCTCTTTCACTCCAATATGCTGTTCATCCGCCAGTTCCTGCAAAGATTTTATCATCTTTTTACTCATAGAAAACAACTCATGGCTGCCAGTACAGTGCCAGGGATTTTCCCGAATATCAATTGTCACCGTCACATAAACCTCTTCCGCCAGTTCCATCAGTTTTTGAACCAGCCGGTTTTGAATCGGCGTAAATCCGGTAAACCCATCAAATACAATTACGCTGCCCTGTAAGATCTGCGACTGATCCGCCACATCAATCAGCAGGCTTAAGACTTCCTCCGCCGTCACAAACTTTCCTTTAAGATAATCCAAAAAACCCTGATACATCGTCTGTACATCTTTGAGCTTATAAGAAAAACTTCCTTCCGGAAGTTTTTCTATCGCCTCAGCTAATTGTGACGGCGTTACATTATACTGTGACAATTCGGATATCAGGGACTTCAGCTCACTGATATAGCCTATCTTTGTCATATTTTTCTTAAGAACTGTAAGCTTATCCATATACTCTTGCGCTACCCGGCGTAAAATCAGGCTCTTGCCTGTCTCTTCTAAGACCTGATAGCAGAAACTGCCCAGTTCGTCAAACACCCGGTACGCCAGCCTCTGAAAACTTAAAATATCGATATTCATCACACTGTGCCCTGGATGCATACGGACCAATTCCCTCTGCGTCTGCATGGTAAACTGCTCCGGCACAATCACAAGAAATTTTTTGCCCGGATCTCCATCGGCTGCTTTTAAAATCCTGTTATGGATATAATATGTCTTTCCGCTGCCGGAATTTCCCAGAATAAACTGTAACGCCATATCTGCACCCCGCTTTATTTGGATGGCAAATACGGGATCAATGTACCTGCCATCTGACTGATTGGCATCGACTGCAGATAAACCCGTCCAGGTCCTTTGATCACTGTATTAAATACGCCTTCTCCGCCAAAGAGCATATTTTTCACACCCGGAACCTTCTGGATTTCTATACTGCAGCTGGAATCCATCGCAGCTAAATAACCGGTATCCACTACAATAGACTGCCCTGCTTCTAATACATATTCCTTAATATAGCCGTCAAATTCTACAAACACCACTCCCTGCCCGGAAAGCTTCTGCATAATAAAGCCTTCTCCGCCGAACAGTCCGCTTCCGACTTTCTTCTGCATATGCGTAGAAAGGGTAACGCCCTCCGTAGACGCCAGAAATGCTGTTTTCTGGCAAATCATATCCCTGCCTGGTTCAATTTCAAAAGCACGGATCGAGCCGGGGAAGCTGGATGCAAACGCAATCATTCCAGGTCCGCCCATAGAGGTATAATGGTTTACAAACATACTTTCTCCGCTCAGCATTCTGCCGAACATCTTTCCGACTCCGCCGCCGACTGTCTCCATTTTCATATTTGGAGACATCCAGGACATAGCTCCTTTTTCTGTAATCATCATCTCGCCGGAATCCAGATTACAGATAACCACTGGTAACGGTTCGCCTTCAATTGAATACTTCATAATAAACTTCCTCCATTTATGTTAAATATTATTTGACCAAAGCAACTGTTTCCCGGCAGATGGCAAGCTCCTCATTGGTGGGAACCATCATAACTGTCACCCTGGAATCCGGTGTGGAAAGTATAATCTCCTCTGCTCTGGCCTTATTTGCCTCTTTATCAATCTCAATGCCAAGGTATCCTAAATAGCTGCAGATCTTCTCACGCACTACGCCGTCATTTTCACCGACTCCTGCCGTAAAGCAGATAACATCCACGCCATTCATGGCAGCGGCATAAGAGCCGACATATTTGGCAGCCCTGTAGCAAAATGCATTTCTGGCTGCATCCGCCCGGTCGTTGCCTTTTGATACGGCTTCGTCCAAATCACGGAAATCGCTGGATACGCCGGACATACCCTGCACGCCGGATTTTTTATTCAGTACATTTAAAATCCCATCCAAATCCAGATTCTCTTTTTTTGCAATATATTCTACCGCGGAAGGATCGATATCGCCGGAACGGGTTCCCATAATCAGACCTTCCAACGGGGAAAGACCCATGGACGTATCTACGGACTTGCCGTTCTTTACCGCACAGATGCTTGCGCCGCCGCCCAGATGGCAGACAATTGTCTTTAAGCTGTCATATGGTTTATTCAGAATCTCTGCTGCGCGCTTCGATACATAGCTGTGGCTTGTACCATGGAAACCGTATTTGCGGACTTTGTATTTCTCATAATATTCATAAGGAATACCATACAGATATGCTTCCTTTGGCATCGTCTGATGAAATGCCGTATCAAACACACCTACCATCGGGACGTCTCCCAGAACTTCCTGGCATGCGCGTACGCCGATTAAATTCGCCGGGTTGTGGAGCGGCGCCAGTTCGGAACACTCGTCCACTGCTTTTATCACCTCATCATCAATCAGGGTAGAGCTTGCAAACTTCTCGCCGCCATGTACCAGACGGTGCCCTACGGCTTCGATTTCATCCAGATCCTTTAAAACACCCGTCTTGGGATTGACCAGCGCGTCAAGCACCATGCGGACTGCTTCCGTATGGGTAGGCATGGGAGCGTCTGTAATCTCTTTTTCTCCGCCCTCCGGCTGATATACCAGTCTGCCGTCAATGCCAATACGCTCACAGATTCCTTTTGCAAGCACTTCTTCACTGTCGGAATTGATCACCTGGTATTTTAAAGAAGAACTGCCGCAGTTAATTACCAATACATTCATAATTTCAACTCCTGTTCTGTTTTAACTATACTACGACAAAAGTATACCCCTTTTTCTTCCAGTGAACAAGGGGGAAAAAGGGGTTTTCTGTTATTTTTTCAATTTCTTACGATTAATGGATGACCAACTGCCATTATAAGTAATTGTATAAAATGAATATGTCCATGAATACGTGATTGATTGTTCCTGACGAATAGAAAAAGCAGATTGTAGTGAATGAAGACACTCGACTGTACGGCACTGAGAAAGCAAAGGATAGGAAGGGAAATCTGGAATACTCAAGCGCAAGTTTGTCTGCCTGGATGGAATGATGGAAGCAAGAGGGCTGATGGTGAAGGCGATTCCGGCGTATAGCCGTTTCACACGAATGCTGCAGGGGCACGGGTTTAACACCAAAAATCCAGAACGTGAAACGCAACGTGGCACTTGTCCCAGTGGGTGGGAATTTCACTATGAATTATAAGGACACAGCAAAGTTTGTGAACCATATCAGCCCGAAACTTATCATTCCGACGCACGATAGCCGATTCGCCGAAAGACGGAAAGAGATTTGCAGAACTTGTGGATAGAAAGATTGAAGTGTGGGTGATGAAGTGATGGATGGCGCAGCAGATAAATTATTTCGGAGTCTGTGGTGTGAGAACAATAAAAAGATACGGCGGCGCCATGACGAGGAATGCGAAAATCCTCAATGCAATATCAGAAGGGGGTGACGAGGACAGCGACAGGTTCCTTTTGTTACGCAAAAATATAAATAATATAGAAAGGAAAGTATGTTGGTTATGCAAAATGCAAAAAGTAAAAATAATATTTTTTTATGTATATAATGTTGACATTTTCAATGATCTGATGTACTTTTAATGAAAGATAGTTATATATGAATAACTTCTCGGAATCTCAATGAACGAGATACCAACTGAAAATTGACAACTGAAT